>JBBKWA010000150.1:0-19582 GCA_037968695.1 Saprospiraceae bacterium | reverse complement strand
ATCTACTCCTTTAACTACAAAAAATCGATCCCAGTTTTCGCAAGTATCTGCTCCAGTCGTTCCGATAGAAGACAGTGGGCCTGGCCAATAGTCATTGGCTGTGGCGCGTCGATACGTTTGCGCGGCAATCTTAAGATTGCCGGCATCATCAAAACCTCCAAGCCAAACCGCTCCGGCAAAGAGAGAAGAAACCCCCGGTATGCCTAATGCCGGATCAACGGCAGGAACGATATAAGAACCATCTGAAAGATCCCACCAGACATCCCCTCCATTGAGCAATCGTGCGCGCACGTTGTTGATCGCAAGGTCATAGGACATTGTCGCCGGAGCACAATCAGATCTATAGCTAATTGGCTTGTCAGTCGGTGCGGCGCCAGGTCTTTCGTAATCTGGCTCTATATAAGCATAGGAAGCCACGGACGAAAACATAATTATTGTTGCTATCGCGAGCTTTATTTGTTTTTTCATGATACGCGTACTAATTGATAAAAAAGAAAATTCCATAGTCAAATTAATCACTATTAAAATTGAAATGTTGCCCCGAGATATACTCTTCGTGGCAGTGTGAAAAAGCCAGGATTCAACTCACCCCATTGATAAGAAATGAGGTAATTGTCGACATCCTGAGAACGTCCTGAGTCTACAAGTACCTGAATTGAAGATTGTCCGTTTGGCGTCGCCAAAAAACCATCATCATACGCTGAACCGGAAGCGGTGTATACGCCTCGTACGTTTTTTGTATCAAATAAATTTTCAATTCGAACATAGACATCGGCAAATATTGGTCTGCTGCCTTCATTACCACCGATTCGGAATGACTTATTGATTCTCATGTCAACGGAGTTGTTCCATGGTAGGCGTGCACCATTAATTGCGCTACCGATACCTGTGGCACCATAGCGCTGAGGTAGCTGTTGTTTTGTATACGGACGGCCCGAAGCTGCATTAGCCTGAAGACTAACGCCTGCATTGGAGAAAACATCCAATCCAAACCAACGTGGTCCATTATACTGCGCACCTGATCCATATCTATAGTCAAAGTTGATCGCAATACGGTGGCGCTCATCAAATGAAAGTGGGGACAAATACCTTACGTTACCACGTCCATTGTCATTGAGCCCTACCTGACTGGTTGCACTTGAGCCTGTTCCATCAGCAAACTGTATGGTATAAGATATCTTCATTTCAAGGTTCTGTGTACGTCTTAAATCATAGCTTAATGAAAATCCTTTGGTAGTTCCAAAATCCTGATTACCAAAAGACACATAACCATTACCGGGTATACCTGGTACAAAGTTGTAGTTCTGTGATTGAATCATATCGCGGAACTCTTTGTAATACGCACTAAGATTAATCGCACTGGAATTGGACACCTTCTGCTTAAATCCAACTTCAAACGTGATTGTTTTCTCAGGCTTCAGATTTGGATTATTACTTGGTGGTCCATCAGACCAGTAGTAATAGTCTAATGCCGTTGCAATTGTATTTGATGGTGGTCGCTGCACGAGAATATCGTAATTGACGAAGAAATTTGCTTCATCTGATATTGGGAAAGAGAAGGCAAGTCGAGGCATCCAATTGACTGTTGGTGTATAATCTTCAAACGATTGACTTGGGTCAAAATCCCGGCTTCTGATATTGCGGTTAGCAGAGTTTCTTTCTATGTAGTAAGGATTAGGGATTTCATTTCCGAGGATTTGAAATCCATCGTTTACCGGTGTTCCTTCAGCTGTGTACCATTGGTCCCCATCACGGTAAGCGCGGACTTCTGTGGATTCTTCTGACACTACATATACTTTCCAGTGATCTTGAACAGCAGGTGGTGGATTTCCTTCTACTTCAGACAGGTCCCAAAAATCATTGGCGTCCATAATCGCATAAAGTGAATAAGGATCCTTTAGCACTTTCGTATTGGCATCGTAACGATCGACACGCACACCCAATCTGAAAATGATATCTCTAAATGTAAATTTATCCTGTAGGTAAGCTGCACTATAGATTGGCTGACTTGCTGCTACCGGGAGCGTACGTCGACCAGCAGCATCCTGTGCTGTGAAGAAATCATCAAAAGTTACATCTGCAGAAAGTTTATTCCCCAGATAATCATATCCAAAATAACTAATTGCTTTTCTGTTGGTCAGCTCTTCTGCAGCAAACATGTCAAGACTAAGGTCTGACGGATTAAGTCCGTCGATATTGACATAATCATGCTCATCTTGTCCTGTCAGCTGACGCACTGATTTGTAGAACAACAGGTTTGGTTGTTCTACAACCAATGTATTAAATAAAGCAATTGGGAATGTGCCTTGTTGTCCTTGAATCGTCACCGTAAGTGAATCGTATCCAATGATATCCGTACTGTCCAGACCTACAATATGTGCGTTATTTGCGGCAAATCGCATCGTGTTCCAAAGATCTACCGGATTGATGCCCCAGTTACCTAACTGGCGTTGCTCATAGAGGAGTCCAAACTGGACATTGTGCCTCCCTTTGTCTGATCCACCCGGGAAAATATCAAAAGAAGAATTTAGGTTAAGGGTGTGTATCTCTGAATATCCTTTTGAAAACAAATTGTATACAGCTCCTGTATTGGTATGCATACCGGAATAGGCACTATTGACAATATCTGACCAAAAACCGTTGTAGGCATTGTAATTTCTAAAATCAATTACTTCCTGACCCTTGTTATAGTTATTCAACAAAGGATTGATGGTAGAAGAAGGGTGATATCCGTTTTCTGCAAAAGTTTCTGAATAACCAAAATGCTCTCCATAAATTGTTGATCCTGGAAACAGCGGTATGGCAAAAGGGCTATTTGTATCCTGTGCGATACCAACAGAAGGTACCCATGTTACATCAAAGGCCCCTACATAACCATATTCAAAAAGGCGATCTTCATATCGTGCATCTCCTCTTTCGTTATTTCTTTGTTCGTATCCGTATTGTATCGTGTAGGAGATATTTCGAATCATTGCCGGAGGTGCATCCGGATCAGGTGCAGCACCTGCCCCTATACGATGTCTAAATCGAGCATTGACAAAAAAACCATCCTCCTTGCTATAAGGATTATTTTGGTAGTTGGCCAGTGACCATGCTCTGCTTGGTGAAAAATTATCGCTTGTGTTATAATAGTTTCCACCCACTGTAAAGTCGATATCATCAGTGACTTTAAAATCGAGCTTACCGGTTAGGTCAATTCGTTGGTCTCTTACATTTGGTCTTGCTTTGAGCAGTTGAACATCTGATGACTCCAATCGCTCCAACAAGGAAATAGGACTGCCATTTTGGTTGGTCAGCGGGTTTTCTCCGATACTTCTTAAGACGTCTTCATTGGCAGCATATGCACCAAATGCTCTTGGACTGGGTTCGTCAATGTCGCGATATTGCACCGAAGCTCTGAAGCCAATAATGGAATTATTGGTTATTTTATTCTTAAGAATAGGGCCACTAACGTTGGCCGTTATTAGATTGTAACCATATGGATCCGTCAATTCTGAGGATTCCACTTCAGCATATACTGATAGTTTAGAGGATGGTCCTTTTGAGGTCAGGGCGATCAATCCTCCTGTTACGTCTCCATATCTGGCTTCAATTCCGCCCGTAATCACCTGTAATTGCTCGATTTCAGTTTGTGGGATCAAACTTGCATTATTTACCCGCACACCGTCCAGATAATAGTTTGTCGCGTTACTTCTGGATCCACGAATATTTACATCACCCCCATCAATTGAAGAGAGGCCAGCCGTCGTGGCGGCAATTGCGTTGATGTTTTTAACGGGAAGGTTACGAATCTGCTCAGCCGTCTTAATGCCTCCCTGCGTGGTATTGTCCTGTTCTATCAAAGGGACTTTATATGCTTTAATTTCAATAGCATCCAGGAGAAGGCCATCATCAAGTTTGAAATCAAGGCGAATAGCTTTACCGGCGTAGACGACAACGCCTGTCTGGCGCTGGGTTGGAAATCCGGTGTAACTGGCCTCCACATCGTAGGTTCCGGGGTCAATACTTGAGAAAACATAGTTTCCGTCAAGGTCCGTCTGCGCCCCCTGGATGAGGTTTCCATTTTGGAATAAAACAACATTGGCGAAAATCAAAGATTCACCATTAGCGTTGTCAATGACTTTTCCTTCAAGAGAAGATTGAGCCCATGAGGCCAATCCAAAAGAAGTGAAAATAGAGATGAGGAGTAAGCGTCTGATCATAAAATCTTCTTTTTACTAAAAAAAGTAATTGATACTAAGTAGAATTAAGTTCACAATGTTAACAAAATATTATGAGTAGATACACAATTAAAGGATGTTCGTCTAAGAATAGACAAATTTCATCGTGAATCCCCCTATTCTACTCTAGTATAAAGACCTAAAATAGCTAGTAGTTTACAAATGATGAATCGTTGGTGGTAAAAACGACCGAGTAGCAAAATTTGTGGGTATGGAAATAGTCTGCTGATTGACTAAAGATCGCTTTTTATTTTCTTGATATCCTATTATAGCCATTTACAGGAATAGCTATTGGTAATACATATATATTTATTATTGGGTCTCAAGGATTTAGCTCAAGGTGATCCTTTTTCCAGGAGATACCGGCAGATCGCCAGCGCCTGTTGTGTTCATCCCAATACATTTTGAGGATAGCATTACAGATGAGGGCCTATTCAAAAAGGTACATATTTCTGTTTCTCTCGAGTTCTCTGAAAAATGGATCAGTGAGGTCGTCAATAAACTGGATAGCTTCTCCTGTACTTTTCATTTCCGGACCTAGACGCTTGTCCACGTTAGGAAATTTTTCAAAAGAAAATACCGGCACCTTAATGGCATACCCTTTCATCTGATTGATCATTTTAAAATCTTTCAGCTTGTGGGTACCCAGCATAATTTTGGTAGCAATGTTGAGGTAAGGTATTTTATATGCTTTAGCAATGAAAGGGGTCGTCCGTGATGCACGCGGATTGGCCTCAATAACATAGACTTTTTCTTCATTAGTGCCTTTGTCTTTACTGATGGCGAACTGAATATTAATCAGGCCCCTGATGTTGAGTGCAAAAGCAATTTTTCGGGCATGTGCGATCATCTGATCAATAGCTGACTGACTCAGGCTATACGGCGGTAGCAGGGCAGAGCTATCCCCACTATGAATACCTGCGGGTTCGACATGCTCCATAATGCCCATCACATGCACCTCATCCCCATCACAAATAGCATCTATCTCAGCTTCTTTGGCGCGCTCCAGAAACTGATCAATCAAGACTTTATTATCCGGCATGTGCTTAAAGATGCTTAGCACTTGTCGTTCCAAATCATTATCGTTAATCACGATTTTCATTCGCTGGCCACCTAAGACATAGGAGGGCCGCACCAGTACCGGATAACCCACCTCCTTGGCAATGCGAACTGCAGCATCGACATCCTTTGCCACGCCGTACTTTGGATACGGTATTCCCAATTCTTTCAGCTGATCAGAAAACCGACCTCTGTCTTCCGCCATATCCATGTCCTCGAAATCTGTTCCAATAATCTTGATCCCGTGTTCGTGAAACTTTTCTGCAAGCTTGAGGGCTGTTTGGCCACCCAACTGTACAATGATTCCTTCCGGTTTTTCCAATTCAATAATCTCTCTGATATGTTCCCAGTAGACTGGTTCGAAATAGAGTTTGTCAGCAACATCAAAATCTGTCGAAACTGTTTCAGGGTTGCAATTGATCATGATCGCTTCAAAGCCGGCTTCTTTGATCGCCATAATACCGTGCACGCAGCAATAGTCGAACTCAATACCCTGCCCTATCCTATTCGGACCGGAACCGAGCACGATGATTTTCTTTTTATCGGAAGCAAAACTTTCGTTTTCTGTTTCAAACGTGCTGTAGAAGTAGGGTGTCTTTGCTTCAAACTCAGCAGCACAGGTATCCACCATTTTATAGGTACGGCGGATGCCAAGTTTGTAGCGTTGTTTGGTGACATCATTTTCTTTGATGCGCAATATCCAGGCGATCTGGGAATCAGAATATCCCTTTTGCTTGAGCTCTCTAAAAAAATCAGGAGGAATATCTTCAGCAAGATTAAAGCGTATCAATCGCTCCTCTGTTTTTACGAGATCTTTGATCTGCTTAATAAACCAGGGGTCAATCCGTGTCAGCTTATTAATACTCCGTTCGGAGACACCCAATCGCAATGCATCTTTTAGTCGAAAAATCCTGTCGTCACCGGCTATTTCAAGACGCTCCATAATATCGGAGGTGCTTATCCACTCCTTCATATCTGCGCCTAATCCTGTCCGGTTGTTTTCAAGTGACTGACAAGCTTTTTGCAGAGCCTCCTGAAATGTTCGCCCAATGGCCATCACCTCACCAACGGATTTCATTTGTAATCCGAGGGTTGTTTCAGAACCATGAAATTTTTCAAAATTCCATCGAGGCATTTTTACAATGACATAATCGAGTGTCGGCTCAAAGAAAGCACTTGTCGTTTTGGTGATCTGATTTTTTAGTTCATCCAGCCTGTAGCCAATCGCCAGCTTTGCCGCAATTTTCGCAATCGGATACCCTGTCGCTTTACTGGCGAGAGCCGAGGAGCGACTAACTCTCGGATTGATTTCCACCACGATTAATTTTTCTGTTTCCGGATCCTGGGCAAACTGGACATTACATCCACCTGCAAAGTTGCCTAGCGAACGCATCATTTTCATCGCGCCGTTACGCATTTCCTGATAGGCAGTGTCACTGAGGGTCATCGCGGGAGCCACTGTTATGCTATCCCCGGTATGAATACCCATAGGATCAATATTTTCAACGGTGCAGATAATTACCACGTTGTCGTTATTGTCCCGTAACAATTCCAGTTCGAACTCCTTCCATCCCAAAACAGCCTTTTCTACAAGTACTTCATGCGTGGGGGATGCATTGAGGCCGCGACGAAGGGCTTCTTCAAATCCTTCTGCCTTCATCACAAATCCTCCTCCTGTACCACCTAGCGTATAACTCGGGCGAATGACCAGGGGAAAACCTATTTTTTGTGCAGCTTCCATTCCTTCCAAAAATGAATTGGCAATAAAACTTGGGGCAACAGACATTCCTATACTGACCACGTGGTCACGAAAGGCTTCTCTGTTTTCGGTGAGTTCTATAGCTGCTATATCCACACCAATAAGGCGCACATTGTATTTTTCCCAAACACCTCTAGTATCCGCTTCAATCGCAAGATTGAGTGCTGTCTGTCCACCCATGGTAGCCAATACCGCATCAATTTGACGTTCTTCCAGTATTTTAATAAGGCTATCTACTGTCAGCGGAAGAAGATAAATATGATCTGCCGTCATAGGATCCGTCATGATCGTCGCCGGATTACTATTGATGAGACTGACTTCTATTCCTTCTTCACGCAGGGAGCGGGAGGCTTGCGTGCCGGAATAATCAAATTCACAGGCTTGTCCGATGATGATTGGTCCGCTTCCTATGATCAGGACAGAGCGTATACTATTATCTTTGGGCATCGACCAGTTGGCTTTGGTAAAAAAATGGTTAGATTTTGTAATAAAATCGGTCAAAGATACTATTTGCCAAAAAAGGAAACCAATTCAGCGAGAATATGATGAAGAAAGATGTGTTAATTACCGATTATGTTCATCCAATCCTTCTCAAAGGCCTACATGATCTGGGATTATCCACCACTTATGCTCCTACTATGCTTCGAAAGGAGATGGAGGATACCCTTCATCATTATACCGGTGTCGTGATCAATACCCGGTGTGCCATAGATGGCCAAGCAATGGATTCCGCAGATTCTTTGCGCTGGATAGCGCGACTGGGCAGCGGGCTGGATATCATTGACCTCGAAACTGCGCAAAAAAAGCAGATTACAGTCATCAGTGCACCTGAAGGCAACGCTGTGGCTGTGGCTGAACATGCGATGGGAATGCTACTGAGTTTAATGCATAAGCTTGTCTCTGCTGACACAAGTGTTCGTCAAGGAGCATGGTTGCGGGAAGATCATCGGGGGCAGGAGATTACAGGAAAGACGATTGGCATCATCGGGTATGGAAATAACGGAAGTGCCTTCAGTCACCTTTGGAAAGGATGGGACGTCCGGGTGATAGCGTATGATAAATATTTGAGTAATTATGGGGATGCTCATGTAAAAGAAGTTGCGCTTGAAGCACTCTTGTATGAAGCTGATATCATATCATTACATATTCCGTTGACCCGTGAGACAAATGAAATGGTAAATGCGCGTTTTCTTGAAAAATGTAAAAATGGTTGTGTCTTGATCAATACCTCAAGAGGAAAGAATGTCAACTTACCGGATGTACTTCGTGCGCTAAAGTCAGGAAAACTCGGTGGAGCTTGTCTGGATGTACTTCCTTACGAACCTCCCTCTGCTGGTCCAGTGCAGTTTAAGATGGTTTTTGAAGAGCTATGTACGTTGGACAATGTTGTGCTCAGTCCGCACATCGCTGGCTGGACTGTCGAATCAAAGCAAAAAATTTCAGCCGTGTTGTTAATGAAAATTGGTGGCTACCTAAAGGGCAACTAAAGTCGTTGTGCATTCAGTATAACATAGTTCAGGGATTCTGAATTTTTTTCATTCAGCAACAATGTCCCTTTAAACGAAAGTACTTCATCTGTTACGTATCGACGAAATGAATTAGGATGAAGCCTTAGTTCGGCCACAGTTTCAGGACCGGAACCGCCGCAAAAGAAACAACTGGCCATCGGATTACGGGAGATCACGTATTGTGTGCCAAGTGGATCCAGTGGAATGATGTATCCTTTGATGATTATTTCTTTTCCTTCCAGTGCTTTGACGGATTCTCCAAAGGAGGCTTCCAGCAATTCGATTCCGAGTTCCGGTGAAAATTTTTTGGTAAACACAACATCTGTCAATTGCTCCCAGCTCAATAATTGTTGAGCGTTGGTAGAAGCAACGGTACACGTTGTCAAACAAATTATAATACTGACTTTGAAAAAGATTTTGTGCACAAGACAAATTTTGAAGGTGCCTGATATCCTTTTGATATAAACTGAAGAAGGGATTAGATTATTGAATCGGGCCTTTCTAATGGACGAGTGTGCCCAGGTTTTCTCCTTCTACAATTCTTCGAAGATTGCCGGGGTGATTTACATCGAAGACGATGATCGGAAGATTGTTTTCCTGACAAAGTGTAAATGCGGTCATGTCCATTATCCCGAGTCCATCACGGATGGCTTTGGCAAATGAGATCTGATCAATTTTCACTGCATCTTTATTTTTCTCCGGATCAGAGGTATAGATACCATCTACACGCGTTCCTTTTAAAATGACTTCTGCGTTGATTTCATTTGCGCGAAGTGCTGCTGCGCTATCGGTGGTGAAGTATGGATTGCCAGTTCCGGCACTAAAGATGAGGATACGCTTCTTTTCCAGGTGACGAATAGCTCTGCGGCGAATGTATGGTTCTGCAATTGCTTTCATTTCAATGGCCGAAATCAATCTGGTATAGAGCCCTTGATTTTCCAATGCACTTTGTAGTGCCATACCATTAATCACTGTTGCCAACATGCCCATGTAGTCTCCCTGCACTTTTTCGATACCGGTGGCTTCGGCCTGGAGTCCTCTAAATATATTTCCGCCACCGATGACGATAGCGATTTCAACACCAAGGTCAGCAATAGTTTTTATCTCTGAGGCATAATGCTTGAGTTGATCGGGGTGTATACCAAACGTTTGATCTCCCATCAGGGTCTCTCCGCTTAGCTTTAGCAATACTCTTTTGAATCTGGGCATAGTCGATTTATCCATCTAATTTAGGTACCTTTTCTTGAATTGCGTGCCATCCTTCGATCACAGGCATAAAAAAAGCGAATCAAAAATGATTCGCCTTTTAATTATTTCGATGTATCAACCGAGCTTGACATGTTTAAATCCTGTCACGGTCAGGTTGCTGTCCATATCTTTTAGATACTGTTCAACAGACTTGCTGCTGTCCTTTACAAAGGATTGCGCCAGCAGGGTATTTTCTTTGAAAAACTTATTCAGTTTACCCATCGCTATCTTCTCGAGCATTTCTTCCGGCTTACCTTCCTGGCGAGCCACTTCTTTGCCAATCTCTATTTCTTTCTCTACGATAGAAGCATCTACGCCGTCTTTGTCAAGTGCTACAGGCTTCATGGCTACCACTTGCATGGCAACGTCTCTTCCTGCATCTTTAAACTTTTGATCTGTACTGTTCAGCCCAAGAATTACTCCTGCCTTATTGCCCATATGAATATAGGACACGACCTGATCTGCTTCAAGTCGCTGATAGTCGGCCAATTCAATTTTCTCCCCAATCACGCCTACCTGCTCAGTGACTTTATCACCAATAGTGATATCACCGTAGGGTAGTTTCAATAAGCCTTCCAGGTCGTCCGGAAAATTATCCAAACCAATTTGAGCGAATTCAATAGCGAGGTTAACAAAGTCTTCGTTTTTTGCTACAAAGTCAGTTTCAGAACTGAGTCTGATCACAACGCCTTTTTTGCTATCCTCAGAAACAAGGGCGTAAACGACGCCTTCTTTTGCTTCGCGGTCAGCGCGTTTAAGGGATAATTTTTGTCCTTTCAAACGAAGAATCTCGATAGCTTTATCTATATCTCCATTCGCTTCAGCAAGCGCTGATTTACAGTCCATCATTCCTGCACCGGTCATATCCCGGAGCTTCTTGACATCTGTTGCGGATATCGTACTCATTAAGGTAATTATTTAGAAAAAAAATATTTGTAATTCAATGGTCTAATCGAAAAGATTAGGCTTTTGCTGTTTCTGCTTGTTCTTCTTTCTCCTTTCCACGCTCAGCTAATCCTTCTTTGATAGCATTCGTGATATAGTCGGTGATAAAGGAAATGGATCTTGAAGAATCATCATTTGCCGGGATTGGAAAATCCACCAGATTCGGATCTGCATTGGTATCTACCATCGCAAATGTTTTGATTCCAAGCTTTTTGGCTTCCGCCAGTGCGAGGTGCTCACGGCCTATGTCTACGATGAATACGGCGTGTGGCAATCGGTTGATATCAGAGATACCACCCAACACCTTGTTTAGCTTATTCATCTCACGAGTCAGGGTGAGTCTTTCTTTTTTCGTTGTACTGGATAAGGTTCCATCACCAAGCATTTGCTCGAGGTTGTTCATTTTTTTCACTGAACGACGAATGGTGGAAAAGTTGGTCATCATTCCGCCCAACCAACGATCAGTGACGTAGGGCATGTTGATGGTTTTGGCACCATTGGCGATAATTTCGCGGGCTTGCTTTTTGGTTGCTACGAAAAGGATCTTTTTCCCTGAGCGAGCCATTGCTTTTAAAGCGTGTGCTGCTTTTTCCAGACATTCTGATGTCCGGTTAAGGTCGATGATGTGGATACCCTTGCGCTCCATAAAAATGTACTGACGCATTTTCGGATTCCACTTGCTGCGCATATGACCGAAATGCACGCCTGCGTCCAATAAATCCTGATATAATGGTTTATCCATGATGGATGTGTTGATGTTTTTGTGATTAAATAGTAATGATTAACGTTTTGAAAATTGGAAGCTCTTTCTTGCTTTAGGCTTACCAAATTTCTTACGCTCCACAACTCTGGCGTCTCTTGTGAGAAACTTTTTGATCTTCAATGGTGCACGATGCTCCACGTTGATTTTAACCAGTGCTCTTGACAAACCGAGGCGTATTGCTTCGGATTGCCCTCTATAGCCACCACCATTGACATTGACTTTAACGTCATAAGCGACTAGTAGATCCAGTTCTAACAAAGGCGCTATCACATGCGCACTGATATGCTGCAAGGGAAAGTACTCTTTGTAGTCGCGTCCATTGATCTTGATCTTACCTGTGCCATTGGATACATATACCCTGGCTACTGAGGCTTTTCGACGTCCGATCGCATTAATTGTCTCCATATACTTTTAGTCTTAGACTGTAATTGACGATAATAATTTAAACAAGGGGTTTTGGTTGTTGTGCGGCATGCGGGTGTTCTGTGCCTGCATAAACAAATAACTTCTTGAACATGGCGTTGCCAAGTTTATTTTTTGGGAGCATCCCTTTTACGGCGAGCTCAACCAGACGTTCTGGTCTGCGTGCACGCAATTGTGTGACGGTAAGCTCTTTCTGACCTCCTGGATATCCTGAAAATGTCTGGTACGTTTTGGCGTTTTCCTTATTTCCGGTAAATCGCACTTTTGCGGCATTGATCACGATGACATTGTCTCCTGTATCAACGTGCGGGGTGTATTCAGGGTGATGCTTGCCTCTGAGTACAGTCGCAATGCGGGTGCACATACGGCCCATGACCGCGCCATCGGCGTCTACGACAAACCACTGGCGGTTGACCTCTTCTTTTTTGACAGACCGTGTTTTATAACTTAATGTATTCACAGCAATTGAATTTAAAATTGATTGACTTAAAACCGCCTTTTCTTAGCGGGTCGCAAAGGTAGCTTTTTGTGCCCCAGATCACATAGCTTTTTTGAAAGATTTTCAAATGTCATTTGTGTAATTGGCTGATAATCAGTAAATATTTCGCACAAAAAATTTAATCGCTCGGGATTTGAGGCATATTAATTGGTAAAATTAGGGTGATTTAATAAAAATTGCACGAAGCGGCGCAGAGAGGCAGTGTCCTGTTAACTGGTATTTCATCTCAATCGAAGAATAGCAAAGAAGATAATTTTCTGGGGTTTGGTTATCCGAAATTCAGGCATATGGTGGATGCCTACCAGTTTCCAGGTGGTATTGCACGCAGCGGCGCAGAGACCAGTGGCCTATTAACTAGTGTTTCATTTTAATAGAAAAATTGGAATGATGGTCACATTTCTAAATGATTAAGACATTCTCTTATGTATTGCCCAATAAGTCCCTTCAAGAATTAGGTAAAAAACTAATTATGCATTTACATGAGAATGAAATATCGGGAGAGATAATTAAGATTTGTTTTGATATACATTCGAATTTAGGTCCTGGGCTTCTTGAATCCGTTTATGAGGAAATTCTCTGTTTCGAATTACATGATAAAGGGTTTCAGCTTCAACGACAAAAAGGAGTTTCTGTCTATTGGAAGGACATTAAAATGGATCTTGGTTTCAGACCAGATATTGTTGTTGAAAACAAAGTCATTGTTGAATTAAAGTCTGTGGAGTTAATCGCAAAATCCTACCCTAAAATATTACTTACTTATCTAAGGCTTACCAATATAAAATTAGGGCTTCTTATAAATTTCAATGAGGCTCTTTTTAAGGATGGTATCACCAGAATTGTGAATAATCTTTAATGCCGATGCTTTAGAAACTGCGTCTCTGGCCTCTGCGTGCCTATTCTCTCACCTCAATACCGCACATCTTTTCGGTACGGTAATTTTTCAAGGCCGTCCACTTCGAGGCTGGCGAAATCAAAATCTTCTGTCACCTTTCCATAAAGAAGATAGAGGCCTTTGCCTTTCAGCGGAAAGCGTTCGAGGGATGGCGGAAAATGTGTGGTGTCAAAATATTTCCCTTGCTCATCAAGCCAGGTACCAAAACACATGAGCTTGCCATTGGACGTCGTCACGGGCTTTCGCGTCACGTAATAACCAAGCATGCATACGCGCTTATTGATCAGGGCATCCAGATCCTGCGTAAAGACGATCGTTTTCTTCGGTCGCTCGTGAAGCAATTCAAACGGACTACACAATGGAAAACCCAGAAGTTCAATCTCATCATACGCCTGATCATACGCACTCTCTTCAAGCGCAGGCAAAACATAATCCACATGCGAACCTTTATCAAACAACACCGGCTGCCCTGCCACTTGCTTTGCCTGTGGATTGTGGACAGCATACTTCTGCCACATCAGTTCACACTTCGTTTGCCCTGTCCAGCGAAAAGCTCCGATGCGTATCAAGAGATCCAGCTGCTCGCGACCGACCGCTACCCTTCCGACAAAATCCTCAAGGCTTTTAAAAACGCCATTGCGCAGGCGCTCCTCTACAATACGATGCGCCGCGGTGCGCTCCAATGATTGAATATGGATGAAGCCAAGATAGATCGTCGTCCCGTAGATGTTCGTGAGATTGAGACTGTGATTGACACACGGTGCCTGGATATCCGCTCCGCACATCCGCGCTTCATGAACATAATACTCAGTGGAATAAAAACCACCAAAATTGTTGATCACCCCCACCATAAATTCCATTGGATAGTAGGTCTTGAGATAGAGGCTCTGAAAACTCTCCACAGCAAAACTTGCCGAATGCGCCTTGCAAAAAGAATATCCCGAAAAACTTTCTACCTGTCGCCACACCTCCCCGGTAAGTTCATCGGAATAACCTCGTGCACGGCAGTTGCGCCAAAATTTTTCCATCAACTTTCGGAAGGTGTCTGATGATTTTTTCTTGCCCGTCATAATGCGTCGTAAGACATCGGACTCATCAAGATCCAGTCCTGCAAAATGATGGACGATCTTCATCACATCTTCCTGGTAGACCATGACGCCGAAGGTCTCGCCAAGGTGCTCTTCAAAAACAGGATGCAGGTATTCTACCTTTTCGGGTTCATGATATCGCTTGATGTATTCACGCATCATACCGCTCTTGGCCACACCCGGACGTATGATCGAACTCGCCGCAACGAGGTGGATATAATTGTCACAATGCAGCTTCGTGAGCAAACCACGCATCGCCGGTGATTCGATATAAAAACATCCAATGCAGTGGCCGGAAAAGAGCTGCTCTTTGACACGCTTGTCTTCTTTGATGGCCGCCACATCATGAATGTCAATGGCTTTGCCCTGATTGGTGCGCACCAACCGGACGGCATCTTTAATGTGTCCGAGACCGCGCTGACTCAGGACGTCGTATTTATGAAATCCGAGGTCTTCGCCATGGTACATATCAAAGTGTGTGATCGGAAAACCCTTAGGCATCATCTGTAACGCAGTATGATAGGTGATGGGGCGCTCACTGACGAGGACACCGCCTGCATGGATAGAGAGATAGTTTGGAAATCGCTCGATCATCGCGCCATAACGGAAGATGTGGCGTGCATAGGGATGGTGCTTGTCATTGGCGAGGGGGGCGTGGACGATCGCATCGATGTCGGCTTTGGGAAGACCGACGACCTTGCCGAGTTCACGGATGATGGACCGCCCTTTAAAGGTGTTGTAGGTCGCCAGCAATGCGGTGTGTCTATGGCCATAGCGTTTGAAAATATAATCTGTCACATCATCGCGTTCGTCCCACGAGAAGTCAATATCAAAGTCCGGCGGGGATGAGCGATGTGGATTGATAAATCGTTCGAAATACAGATCGAGTTCGAGTGGATCGACATCGGTAATGCCGAGGCAATAGGCCACGAGTGAATTAGCCCCACTCCCTCTGCCGACATGGTGATAGCCGGCTGTCTGCGCATAGCGTATGATATCCCAGGTGATGAGAAAGTATGGGGGAAAGCCAAGTTGTCGTATGACTTTCAGCTCGCTCTCCATGCGCGTATTGGCCTTACTATTATTCAGTCCATAGCGGCGGCGGCAACCTTCCCGTGCGAGTTTCATCAGGAGCTGGTGATCGTCGCGTTCTGAGCCTGTGAAGTTTTGTCGGTTATTGCTATTTCCGGTGGGGAGTTCTGCCGTGCAGTGGTAGAGGAGTTCTTCGGTATTGCGCAGGATCTGTGGGTAGGCGCGGAAAGCATTGTCGATGTATTCGCGGCTGACCCAATGGTCGTCCGGTGCGGCACTGTCCTGCTGCTCCAGTTGGCCGAGCATAATATTGAGATCCACACAGCGCATCAGCTTATGGACTTTATATCCGGTCTCGTCTTCAAAGGTGATGGGTTGCCAGACGACCAGGCGATGGAGGTGATCCTGAAGTACGGAAGAATAGAGGCCATTGGCTTCTGCGGGCTTTACACCGATATATTCATAGGGGCGTAAGTCTGTGGGGATAGCTGCTGTAGGCCTGTATATAATATATACGTGTTCCATTTCCGGGGGTCTTTGGGGCAGGGGCAGATTTTCGAGCGAGCATGACGTGAGCAGTTCACAGAGTTCGCGCCAGCCTTCGGCGTTGCGGGCCAACCCGGTGTAGAGGTATTGGCCATCGAGGCGAAATTCAACGCCGAGGATGGGTTTGATATCGCGTTTGCGGCACGCTTCGATCCATGCGACGGCACAGGAGGTGTTGTTGATATCCGTCAGCGCCATGGCGGTAATGCCTCTTCTGGAGGCACCTTCTGCCAGCTGTTCGGGCGAAAGGGTACCGTATTTGAAAGAGTAGTATGTATGGCTGTTGAGGTACATGGGAGGGTGAAGATAGATCAAATGACTAATAATAGGTCATGTATATGACCTATTATTAGTCATTATGAGTAAAAATTAACGGTAACGGAAAAATAAGGAGGAAGGCGGAACGGCAGAAGGGCGGAAAGCAAGAAAATCTAAAACTGCGTCTCTGCGCCTCTGCGCGAGAAAAAAGGTGAGCGGTGAGCAACATAAAGTAGTAACATAGTTGCTTTGCTCCCGACAACAATCAGATTGCACCTCGGCGAGAAGATTCATCCTAGCTAATGGTAGCATCGAGCAATGAAAGAATGATAACCCTATATTTGAGAAATGAAAATCATGCTACTAATCATGTTACTGCCGACGATGATGATGGCCCAGAAAAATCCGGTTGAGCTCGGGGAAGTGCACTGGTTGCGATCCATGGAAGAAGCACAATCGAAAAGTGGTGCTGAAGGGAAGCCCATCTTTATCCTATTCCAGGAAATACCGGGATGCAGCACTTGCAAAGACTATGGTCATAATGTACTGTCCCATCCATTGATTGTAGAAGCTATTGAGACCTCTTTTATCCCGTTGGCGATACATAATAACAAAGGAGGTGATGACGAAAAAATACTGAAACGGTACAACGAACCCGCATGGAATAACCCTGTAGTGCGCGGCGTTGACAAGAATGGAAAAGACATCGCACCAAGGCTCAGCGGAGCCTATACACCACTGGCACTATCATCATGGATGATCAGTACAATGATCAGTGATAAGGGAACCGCCCCAACCTACCTTCAACTGCTCGCGGACGAATTGACAGCACAGGAAAGGGGAACAGCCACAGCCACTTATTCTATGTATTGTTTCTGGACCGGCGAAGCATTGTTTGGAAAAATCAATGGCGTAGTAAAAACCACAGCAGGATTTCAAGGTGGAAAAGAAGTGGTCACGGTAGTCTACGATTCTAAAGTGGTCACTAAGGCTGAATTGGACAAGATCGCCACAAACCAAAAGTGTAGCGCGGAAACAAATGGAAATACCAAACCGGACAAAACACCAAAATATTATTTGTCGAATAGCGAATACAACGTTGTGCCAATGACAGAAATTCAAAAGTGCAGGGTTAACAGCGCATTAAAAGAATCGCAGGATCCGGAAGCATTTCTATCCCAGCGTCAATTAGATTTTTTAAAAACATCTACAACAAATTGTGTTAGCTTGTCGCTCGAAGAAGGGTGGGAAGCAGCAAGCAGTAACAAAATAAAAAAGGCGAAAGAGTAACAGCGCGCCGGGAATTAAAAAAGGTGCAAGCAATGCTTGCACCTTTTTTATTCTTTCTTTACTACAAAATTATGTTTTCACCATACCTGAATTGGCCTGAACCATTTCAATCATCATTTTCAGTTCTTCTACCAGTTCATCATTATTTCCACCATATCCTACAGCTTTAAAGTGGATTCGCTGATCGGGTCCGATAATAAACTTAGTCGGTATTCCTGACACGCCAAAATCAGCAACAATTTTATTTTCAATATCCATCAGTACATGGAAAGGGTAATTGTTGGCATCGATAAAATCGCCGACTTTTTCTTGAACATTATCGCCACTTTCCCAGGTATCTACAAAAAGAAAAACAACGTTTTGGTCTGAAGCATAATGCTCAACGGCATTTTTCATTCCCGGGAAACTTGCCTTGCAAGGTCCGCACCATGTCGCCCAAAAATCGACGACTATCGCTTTCCCTTTGTAGTCCGTCAGTGATACTTCATTTCCGGTAAGGTCTTTCAGTGTGAAAGCAGGGGCTTCTGTATCAATCCACATTTTTTCCACTTCTTCGCGAAGTAGTGCTTTTGCCTCCTCCGCAAGCTTTTGTGCGTACTGCGCATAAAGCATATCTGGAGAAGCCGTTTTTGTCCAATAATCTTTATGTACTTCCTTTACCTTTTCAGTGGCCTTTCCCTTTACAATCATCTTGTCCATTACTTTTTCAAGATCTTTGTAATGCGCTGCTTTTTCAAGGTACACCACATACCGTTCATTCATTTCTCCATTTTCAAAGCCGTCGCTCATGACGGCAAATGATTGTTGGGTAATCGCTTCTTCGTACTTGCCTTGTTTAAACATGATCAAGGCATACGTATCTGCATAGGAAGCTTTTGACTGATCGACGATCGGCGCCCATTCTTTCTTTGTAAAGCCCAAAGGAATAGTGCCTTCCTGATCTAAGAGGGCCAGCGAAGCAGCAGACATCTTTTCTGCAATTACCAGATTTGGTGCTTCTGCTTCAATGCTTTCACCGGAGAGCTGCCATGCATATTGATTGCAAACGCGTGCTCTTGTCATTGGGTCAGCGATTTGATCGGTATACGTCGAAACCATTGTCCAGCTTTCTTGCTCTGCATACCCTTGAACAATCATCGCTGTCATCTGATCTACCATCCCACGATTATCATCCGTTACGCCAAACTGGGTCTTAAACTTGTCTCTTGTTTTTATTTTTTCATCTACCGACGGTAAGCTTCTAAACGCGATAAACATCTCTTCCTGATGGATGATCGATTTTGGAAACTTTTTATCCAGGTTTTTACGCAGGGTGAGATTGAGTGTGCTGTCCCCCATATCCTTTGATACTCTTACTGAACGCACCATCAGGGCTTCACTCGTTTTGGTTGGTTTGTCAGCGATTTGGGTCAATTGTGATTTTATCTTGTCCAGATCTTGTATGGCCTCCAGTCGTTTAGCGGTCATGTAATAGCTTTGGAAAACATCTGGATTGCTGATCCATTCAGGATACGCTTTTAGTGCCTCTCTGTAATTTTCAATGACCTGTTCATTACCCATTTCCACAGCCATCAATCGGCCATAACCGTTTGCAGCCAGGGTCGCTTGTACCAATCCTGCCTTAGGGTGTGCGCTCTCATTCTTGACAAACTTCTCATCACCGGATTTAATCTTATTGGTTTCATCTTTTATCACCAGGCGAATCCAGCTTACATTGTTCGGTACGGCCAGGGCCAAATTCAACTGAGCTGGATCCTCAGAAGGCAGCATGCCGACATCTGAAGCAATCAGTTTTGTGCCATTATAACAATATGAAACCACATGCAGGGGACCATCATCAGGAACCTCATTGACCGTGATTAATACGTTCTGTCCGGCTTCAGGATCGCGATCCCATGTCCAGGTTTGTGCGAAAAGGTTTCCGGCGGTAAAAAGCACGGCAACAAATAAGATTAGTTTTTTCATATATATATTTATTTTGGATGTACAAGATAAGAAAAAGGGATGAGAGGTCAAAGGTGAGGGGTGAGGGGTGAGGGGTGAGGGGTGAGG
>JBBKWA010000149.1:0-5671 GCA_037968695.1 Saprospiraceae bacterium | reverse complement strand
GCTTAAACTACTGGAAATTGGTAAAATCATCATTACTCCGTGATTCAATCCCGCTGAGCTGGAGTAGGAGCTATCCTAACGACCCCTTTTTGATCTTCTAGTCAAAAAGGGGTGTGAGTGAAAAGTCACTAAGCGAGAAAGCAAGCCGAATACAAAAAAGAGGCTATAGAGTAGAAGCGAGTTTTTTGGATTACTAGTTCCGCTCGAGCGGAATGGTTACTTTTTCTTGCCCTGTAATTCAAAATATTACAGGGTGGCGATCTTGTACTATTAGCAAGTACAGGACACTTGAAAAAAGTAACTATTTATTGAAATAGGAAATTCATGAGTCGGATGAAGGAATATACTTTTTAGTTGCTTTTTTGGTCAATATAAAATTGAAAAGCCATCCGCCGCAGGCAGATGGCTTTTCAAAACTCAGTCCCGCTAAGCGGGATAATCCCACTACTTAATTTCTATCGTTGTAGCACTTGGTTTTTTCCAGTTCTCTTCTTTTTTAGGAAGCGTGATATTGAGTACACCATTTTCATAGGTTGCCACAATGCCTTCCTGGTTGATGTTGTCATCCACTTGGAATGATCGCTTGAAAGAGCTGAAATTAAATTCTCTTCGAGTATACTTGCCTTCACTTTTCTCTTCACTTTCTGATTTTTTTTCTGCAGAAATTGTGAGGAGGTTGTTTTCGATATTGATGTTGAAATCGCTTTTCACTAAACCAGGGGCCGCTAGCGCCATGATAAAATGAGTTTCATGCTCTTCAACATTTACAGATGGGGAGGAAACTGTAAAATCAGTTCCCATAGCATCAGCGAGTGTCGTGTTGAAAAGGGTATCTATCCACTTATTGACAGAAGCGGATGGTGGGACGGAATGAAATTTTGAATATGTCATGATTGAAAGGTTTTTTAATTATTGAATATTTATTTTGGTTGTTACTTTTTCCTGATCAGGAATAGTGATGGTCAGTAACCCCTGATCAAATGTGGCATCGATTGCATTTGTATTTGCATTTTTATGCAGCTGGAATGATCTTTTAAAACCTTCATAACTGAATTCCTGCCGGATCATATTTGGTTTATTCTCTTGATCAGTTGAAATGGCGCTCACCGTTAACTGATTTTCGTTTATTTCAATTTTCACTTTGTCTTTTGACAATCCTGGAATAGCCATCTGTATAGAAAACCCGCCTTCATTTCGGATGATATTGGCAGATGGTTTTGTGCTAATAAGCTGATTTTTGGATCCTACATTACTAAACTGTGGGAATCCTGGATTTGAGAATCTTCTCGCTTGTGGTTCGAATCGTGTCCGACCTGCTGGATAACATGAATATGGTCTCATCTTTTTTTAAGTTTTTAGTTGTTGAATACTTTCATAAACTCAAAAGATATTCCATCACGATTTAGGTGCCATAATGACACAGTAAAACAATAACACCATGACTAAATGACAGACACGAACTTGTTTGCTTGAGATTTTAAGGCAAAAAGACAGAAAGGCAGAAGGGCGGAAAGCGAGGGTAGTGTGGCACACCTGCCGGGCCCCTAGTGGTTTTGAGTGTGTGCCACACTTGAAGCGCGCGGCATGCAACTAGTATCATCAAAGCTCCCCTTTAGGGGTTGGGGGTAAAAAGGCAGAAATGAGGGTGTGCGACACTTGCAGCGCACACCATACAACTAGAATCATCAAAGTTCCCCTTTCCAAAAGCACTGAGGCTTTTGGACGCGTTGGGGCTGGGCTCCGCCCCGATTGATCGGGGCGGAAGGCAGAAAGGATTAAAATATATAGAGAGAAGACAAGATTCTTCGTAGTTGAAAAACGAGTCTGAAATCTGGTGTCTGAAGTCTGGCGTCTTTAAATTTAATCTTCTTCTTTTATAATCTCCTCTTCAACGACCTTTTCCTTAGGCAATTGAAACATGACGGGAAGCGTCATGCTGACTTTAACAGCCTGGCCATCTTGTCTACCAGGAATCCAGGCAGGCATCAAGGATAAAATTCGCAGCACTTCTGCATCACATCCATAACCAAGTCCTTGTGTGATAACAGGATTTATTACAGCCCCATTAGTGTCAATGACAAAAGTGGCGACAACCTGTCCATCTACCTTTTTGGTCAATGCTTCTTCAGGATATTTGAGGTTTGTTTTTATGAAGCTGACGACTTTCGAAAAAGTACATTCATCAGTTCCCTCCACCGGTTTTGTACATCCGGTATATCGAGGCATTTCCTCTACAACATCATAAACCGTATTGTCATTTTTCGGCGTAGTGATCTGAGTATTTGCTTCAGGTTTGGGAGGCATGTTAAGATTGAAGCTTACGGGTACCGTATACCTGTATGCCACTCGCTTGCCATCAATTATAGCAGGTTCCCATTTTATCTTTTTCGTTTTCATGAGATTGATTACACGAGTTGCTTCCTCACCTAATCCTAGCCCCGGATCATGAACAGCCTTTACCTCACCGACGCTACCATTTTTTTCAACTACAAACTCCATCATCACCAAACCTCCAGCATTTTCGGCCTTGGCTTCCAGCGGAATCTGGAGATTCGCAGCAATAAAATCTGCCATTCGGGATTTTGTACAATCCGGAACTAACGGATCGCAGTTAGGCCATGAAGGCGGTTCGTCTGCTCTTCGAACAGCCTCAGCTATGGGCGTTTGTGCATTTACCGGAATAGAAGAAAAGGTTCCTAAAAGGATGAAAGTCAATATGAATAATGTGCTAATTTTCATTGGTTGTGGTTATTAGTGATTTCGTTAGATGTCCTAAAACGAATGTGCAAAGGTAAAAATTCCATGAATTGGATATTTTTCTCTAAGGTTTGTAGAAGCACAATTTTAAGTCCTCTCCATCCCAAACAGCATAAGAGTAGTATTTGAGCCAATCCCCTAGGTTGATGTATTTCGCTCCATGCACACCTAAATCATAATCAATAGGAAGATGTCGATGCCCAAAAACGAAGTAATCTATTTTTTCCCTGGCTAACACCTCGTGCGCATGCTGGATCAACCATTCTTTGTCCGGTCCAAGAAACTTCTCTACCTCCGTATGTTTTCTACTCGTGCCAGAAAAAAACTTCATTAATCGGATGCCGGTATTCGGATGTATTCTGGCAAACAACCACTGACTGACCGGGCTGGCGAAAAGCCTTTTAATCATTTTGTAGCCAGCATCTCCTGGCCCTAGCCCGTCACCATGACCTATGTAAAACTTTTTCCCATCAATTTCATGAATAACCTCTTTTCTCAAAATCGGAATATCAAATTCTTCCGTAAGGTATTTGAACATCCACATGTCATGATTACCGGTGAAATAGTATATCCTAATCCCTGCATCCCGAAGCCGTCGAAGGCAGGCAAATAAATGACTGTACCCTTTTGGAACGACTTGGCCATATTCAAACCAATAATCCCAAACATCGCCTACCAGATATAAAGTGGCCATTTCAGGTGCTGACTCGTCAAGCCATTTGACAATGAGATGCTCCCGCTCAAGGCTTGTCAGTTCATTGTCAATTCCAAGATGGAAGTCTGAAGCAAAGAAAGTCTTCTTCATAATTGTGGCGCTAAAATACTGCCATTTAGCTCAAATGAGCAGACAGAGCGCTAAAACCAATATTTTCAGGAAAAGGAGGATATCTCCACGAGTGGACAAATTATCCTTTTGTATAAGCCATATTTTTAATCTACAAATCGTGGATCTGTTTCCATCACATGACCGCAATTAGAACAAGTACGCAATTCTTCAGAACCATAAAACTCTTTGAAGCGTGGAAGGAAATCCTTTTCAATATCTTCCAATGGAAAGTATGTTTCATGGAGTTTGTTATTACAATTGTCGCAAAACCACATCAGACCATCCTTAGTGGTCGTGTTACGCTTTACTTCGATGACGAGTCCGATGGATCCCTCAGATCGCGATGGACTGTGCGGTACATTACCGGGTAAGAGGAACATTTCACCAGCTTTAATCGGGATATCTACAGCCTTTCCATCCTCTTGTATGCGGACATTAATATTGCCTTCAAGTTGATAAAACAATTCTTCTGTTTCATTAAAATGGTAATCTTTTCGAGCATTCGGACCAGCAACGATCATAACAATGTAATCACCGGCATCGTGATACAAATTTCGATTGCCTACAGGCGGTTTCAATTCATGACGATGCTCATCGATCCAGGCTTGAAGATTAAAAGGTCTGCGTATCATAATTTTATTTTTAAAGTATTGTTGAGAAAATTCTATAGTGAGCTAAGGTACTTAAAAGGTAAGTGAATTGCAATGAATAAGTTTAGTTTATTGGCATAATGCTTATGATTTGCTTACTTTTTTTTCCGGAAAAAAAGTAACAAAAAACCTCGTCGCCCGAAAAACTCACCTACGCGTTTTTTCTTATTTCTGATCTCATTGCGACATTTACTTTAGTTTGCACACTTTCTTAATTTTCCGCTTGCGGACCCAATAGCATTATCAGCTAATGGGCGCGCGGAAAATTAAGTTGATTAGGGTGTTCGAACAGTTTCGTGCGACTGGATATTTCTACTCGAAAAGGTCTTTCAAAAACTGAAGAACTTTGCTTTGCGCCATTATTCTTTCTGCCAACATTTAATGCTCACCGCTCACCGCATTTATTTAGTGATGTGGTGATTTAGTGGTAAGGGATTTACGCTACCTCCTGGTTTTTCAGACTTCACTTTTTTGCTCTTCTGCCGCTTCCTCCTCCCAATAAATCGAGATCTTGCCTTTTTTGGTTTGCACGCAGAGGCGCAGTTTTAATTTTCCACTCATCACTCACAGCTCACCACTCACAGCTCACCACTTCTCACCCAAGCGCCATCAGCGTATGGTAAATCTTTTCCAGTTCCTCAACAGATATGTTTTGTGTTGCGTTTTCATTACAATAATTGAGCAGCCAGGCGTCCTGCCTTTTCCCTTTTTTCATGGCGATAGAATAGGGGACATCTTCACAAAAAGTGACCAAATTATACTTAGAGGCATAATTGGGATATTTTTTTTCTAGTTGCATTTCGATAGCCCGCTTGGCGATAAAATCAGGATTATCCACATGGTCGCGCATTTCGAAATAGTTGCCAACCGCCAAATCAGCAATCGCATCAGCATCCTTTTTTCGGACATTTGAATATTGGCTGAAAGCAGCATGCCAGGTCTCATGCGATTGATCTAGTATTTGATCTAATATGCGTACATCTTCCATCGCACAATTCATGCCTTGTCCATAAAATGGCACTACAGCATGTGCCGCATCACCCATCAACAATGTGTTTGAAGTATGCCAGGGACTACATTTTATCGTGCCCAATGATCCCGTAGGATGATTTTTGAAGTCTTTTGCAAGATCTGGCATTAAAGGAACAAGATTAGGGAAGTATGCCTGGAAGAAATCCAATATTTCTTTGTCCGTTTTCAATGTATTAAATCCGGGTTGCCCATCAAAAGAAAGAAATAATGTGACGGTAAAGCTTCCATCCAGATTAGGTAGAGCGATAACCATGAAGCTTTGTCTTGGCCAGATGTGAAGGGCATTTTTTTCGATTAGCCAGGTGCCCCCAGGACCGGCCGGAATTTCCAATTCTTTATAACCATGATCCAGGAACTGTTGACTAAAATTGAATCGAATGCTTGCTCCTTTTTGCATAAACCCTTG
>JBBKWA010000148.1:0-3390 GCA_037968695.1 Saprospiraceae bacterium | reverse complement strand
CTCTGCGTGCAAAACAAGAAAGATGTGGGATGTTTATTAAAAAAACCATTTCACCCTTTCCTGCACTGATAATAATCATTCGGAAGATCACCCGGAAAGATAAAGCAACGTTAATCAACCTGTTGGCTCCGGGAAATTTGTTAACCGGCAATGATCTGGATCATTACCTTTATAATCTGTTGCAAACCACTGGCTTAGGGCTTATCTTTATAACATCAGTATTTAATTAACTAATTCAAAGGAATAGAATGACTCAAGAAGTAATTAAGCGTGCAGGAATATGGATTGATCACCGTGAGGCGATTTTTATCACTGATAAAAGTGGTGAGTTTGCTATTCAGGAAAAAATAAAAAGTGAAGAATACCATGGTCGCAAAGGGGAGAATACGTCCAACAATGCGAAACGCAATGTAGATCGAAAGTATCACAAGGAACTTTCAAACCACCTGATGAATTATGATGAGATCTATCTTTTTGGTCCGGGGACCTCACAGGAAGAATTACTGAATTTCCTTCATGAAGACCTGCATTTTAAAAATAAAAAGATCACGCTTGGTACTGCTGATCACATCACGGATCCACAGATGGTAGCTCAAGTGAGGGATTTTTTTTCATAGACTTTTAGACCTGAGACCTTTAGACCTGAGACTGTCAGACTCGGACACTATCTATTGCCGTCTCATGAAGTTTGCTTCTGCAACATTCATTTATGTAAGAAAAACTACACGCTGCGCCTCTGCGCGATACTATTTTGGGTGAGCGGAGACGCTGAGACTGGGAGACGCAGGATATCAGACGCCAGATTTGAACAATTTCGATCTCGGTTTTGGGAATTGCACAGTGAGTAGAATTAGAAAAAGACCTTTCACCTACAATAACCTGCGCTGCAAGTGTGGCACACTCGCTGCGCACCACCAGCCCGGCAAGTGTGCCACACTACCCTGGACTTTTTTTACCTTTCATGACCAGCCGTTGTTGGCGTTTGCTCCAACGACGTTTGTTCCTATTGAATGATCATTCATCATGATACAGCGTTGCAGGAGTAAACTCCGTGCAACAGCTAGTCGATGAAACTTGAACGTGTTTCGATAATATGCAATGAGCAGCGCTGCAAGTGTCGCACACCCGCTACGCACATTCCACCCGGCAGGTGTGCCACACTCCTCTACCCTATGCTCTACGCCCCATGCTCCTTCCTCCAAGTGGGTACAATTTTTGCAAACTAATTAAGCAATACAATAGGACTTATTGAGCCGGCCTCGATTTGATGGGTATCGGTATAGTCCTAAGGAATGAAAATGAGTACCAAATATCCGTCTTAAATGGCATAAGACCAGCCATAAGGCCGGAAGAAGAGAAATTAATAAATGTATAGTCAATTGATAATCATATTGCTATGCTAGCATTATGAATCATACAAGGAAAACAAACGATCAAACAATGACCACCGCTGTCGTCATCCCATGTTATAATGTCGAAAGACATATCGAAGATGTCATCCGGAATCTCCCGGATGAGATTACATGGATCATTGCCGTCAATGATTGCTCAAAAGATGGGACAGAAGCCGTCATCCAGCGACTCCAGGAAGGAAACGAAAAAATCATATATATCGCCCATGAGAAGAATCAGGGAGTAGGAGGCGCCATGCTCACGGGCTATCAAAGAGCTATCGATCTGAATGCCGATATAAGCATCAAACTGGATGGTGATGACCAGATGGATGCCAGCTATATCCCGGCCCTTCTGGCCCCACTCAAATCAGGCGCTGCTGATTTCACTAAGGGCAATCGATTCAGAGATTTTAAAGCCTTACAAGCTATGCCCTTGAGCCGGCGCATAGGAAACCTTGGTCTCAGTTTTATTATCAAGGTCGCTTCAGGCTACTGGAATATTTTTGATCCAACCAATGGATTTACAGCTATTAAAAATGAAGTGTTTGCGAATATGAATCTGAATAAGATTCACAAAAGCTACTTTTTTGAAAGCTCTATGCTCAATGAATTATACTATGCTAACGCTGTCATACAGGATGTGCCTATGAAGGCCAGGTATGGGGATGAAATATCAGGACTCTCCAGAACCAAAACGCTGATTGAATTCCCCCCTAAGCTTTTGATAGCCTTTTTACGAAGACTTATACTCAAGTATTTTCTGTTTGATTTTAATATCGCATCGCTGTATATTTTATGCGGCACCCCTATGTTCCTTTTCGGAATAGCTTATGGTTTGATCAACTACGTTAACTATGCATCAAGTCAGGTAGCAGCCCCTACAGGAACTGTAATCATTCCTACCCTATTGATCATTTTGGGTTTCCAATTGATGTTATCGGCGATTAGCTATGATATCACCAATTATCCAAAACGATGATAATAATATAGTTAAATGCGTTTCAATAGAAAAAGGCAATTGATCGCTAATTAGATTGACGATAAACTAAATAAATGCAAGATCATTCATTCGCAGTGATGGCTTATGGAGAATCTCCTTATCTCGAGGCGTGCCTGAATTCTTTAAAGAATCAATCTGTCTCCAGTGCAATTTATATTGCCACGTCAACACCCTCTACCTACATCGAATCTATTGCCCGAAAAATGGATATCCCTGTTTTTGTCAACCAGCAGAATCAGGGGATTGCTGCAGACTGGAATTTTAGTTTACAGCAAGCCAATACAAAATATGTTACCCTTGCGCATCAGGACGATTTGTACCTGGAGCGGTATGCTGAATTATCCATAAAGGCTGCAGAATCGTTTCATGATACATTGATATGTTTTACTAATTATTCAGAAGTAGCCGATGGAAAAGAACGTAGAGGCACCCTACTGTTACGCGTAAAGCTCATTATGCTATGGTTTTTTATGCCTTTCCGAAAAAACATATTGAATCCTTTTTGGAAAAAGAGATTTCTCTCTTTAGGATGCCCTATAGCAGCGCCAAGTGTACTATACAATTTGAACAATCTTTCCAATTTCAAATTTTCATCTGAATTCTCTATTAATATGGATTGGGATGCGTGGTCAAGAATGGCGACAGAGAAAGAGGGTCGATTTGTTTATGTCAATCATAACCTGTTACAACACAGAATTCATGCTGACTCGGCCACTACGAAAGGCCTGCAAGCCAATGCCAGACAAAATGAAGATCTTCTTATGTTTAAACGGTACTGGCCAGGTAGCATCGCAAAAATTCTGTCCACTATTTATGCGAGAAGTTATACATCAAATTCATAAATAAACACACGCTAAAATCTCAAACCCGAATACACTGTCTTTCGCTTACAGATAAAATCACCAACAAACACAAATGAAAATACTTCAGGTCATACCAACATTTATTCCGGCATATAGCTATGGTGGGCCGTTAAAAGTATGTTTTGATGTGTCA
>JBBKWA010000147.1:0-8072 GCA_037968695.1 Saprospiraceae bacterium | reverse complement strand
ATATGTTACCGGGTGCGCTGGGTTTCTTTTCTTTCTTTTTACTGACCGCATTTGGAGTGGATCCCTTTCTTGCAGGATTACTTGGTGGGCTTCCCCGAATTTGGGATGCGCTAACGGATCCGATCATGGGTTTTATATCTGATAATACGAAGTCGCGATGGGGGCGTAGGCGGCCCTATATCTTTATTGGTGCGATTTTAAGTGGCGTCTTCTTTATCCTGTTATGGCAATTGGATGAGACGGATTCGCAGACCTATATATTCTGGTATTTTCTGCTCTTCTCATTGATATTTTTAGTTGGCAATACCATTTTCGCTGCGCCGTTAGTCGGCTTAGGATATGAAATGACCCCCGACTATAACGAACGTACACATTTGATGGCATTCGCCAATACGATGGGTCAGTTTGCCTGGATGATCGTCCCCTGGTTTTGGGTGATCATTGCAGATCCCGAGATTTTTACAACCCAGGCGGAAGGTGTACGACAAATGTCTTTGGTGGTTGGGGCAGCTTGTATTTTCCTTGGTATTCTCCCCGCCATATTTTGCCGAGGTATCGATGCCACAAATATGGACAATATTGAAAAATTGTCATTCAGGACCCTGATGTCCAATCTGAAAACACTTTTTAAAAACATTCTCCAAGTCGCCAGGAACAAACCATTTCTGAGATTATGTGGTGCCACGTTTTTGATATTTAATGGATTTCAGGTGGTTGCTGCCTTCAGTGTTTTTATCATCGTATTCTATATGTACAATGGCAGCTATGGTGCAGCAGGGACATGGCCTGCATGGTTTTCTACCATCAGTGCGGTGATCACTGCATTTGTGGTTATCCCGATAGTATTAAAATTGTCCGATAAGTTTGGCAAGCGTAAAGCATTTATCATCTCCACTTTTATTTCCGTTATAGGTTACGCACTCAAGTGGTGGGGGTTTAGTGTGCCACTGAATGAAAGATTTAATGAAACAGGTTTAGCACAGGGATTGAACCAGATCGTTGCTTCTGTCTTCGGATTTCTGGACCCCATCCTTGAAAGTCTGGGTATGTCGTGGTTTAGCATTGATGCTTCTGGTGGTATCCCATGGCTCATATTTGTCCCGATACCATTTATTGCTTTCGGGCTCGGGGGTTTGTTTACGCTCATGATGAGTATGACGGCCGATGTATGCGACCTCGATGAATTGAAAAACGGTATGCCACGCAAGGAAGCAACATATGGTGCTATTTACTGGTGGATGGTCAAGCTCGGACAAGGCTTAGCTTTGGCTTTAGGTGGTTTGGTGCTAAAATTAGTTGGTTTTATATCTGATGCGCCGATGCAGGCTGCAGCAACTATGACGCAATTGCGAATCGCCGATATTATCATTCCTGTTTTTACGGCGCTATTGGCGATACTGATTATGTGGAAGTATGATTTGTCTGAAAAACGATCGAAGGAAATCAAAGACAAATTGGTCAAGCGCAGGGGAGAGTTTAAGCTTTCGTAATTATAGACGTTAGATATCAGACACCAGATATCAGACTTGCGAATTACGAATTTGAGAATTACGGATGGTATATGAGGAAATAAACCTTAAAACATTTCCCTATTTAAACAGATCAATTAAGGAGTCCCGTTTGAAACCGTTAATCCTTTACTTCTATGCCGTTTGCTCTATGCTCTTAGCCCTAGGCCTATCCGCCTCCCGATCAATCGGGATCGGTTCACGCAACGTCGCAAAGAAGGTTAACTATTTTTCCGTTCACCGTTAACCCTTTCCCTTGCGCTATGCTTACTGTTCTTCAATTTGCTCTTGCAGGTGTTTGAGTTCTTCATCCGTCAGAAATCGCCATTCGCCTTCATTAAGATTCCCCAGATGCATGTGCATGATTCTTTCTCTTTTTAGAGAGATCACCTCATAGCCACAGTAGCTGCACATCCGCCTGATCTGTCGGTTAAAACCTTGTGTCAATATGATGCTAAACACATATTTGCTTAATTGATTTATCTCGCAGGCATTAGTCATTTTGCCCAACATCGGTATAGGCTTTGACATTTTGGAGAGGAAGAGCTTGTCGATGGGTTTGTTGACTTTGACAACATATTCTTTCTCGTGAAAATTTTCCTCTCTGAGGATGCGATTGACGATATCGCCATTATTGGTCAGCATGATCAAGCCGGTGGAATCTTTGTCTAATCTTCCGATGGGAAATATCCTTTCCGGGAAATTGATAAAGTCGATGATATTGGTCTTGTCTTTTAAATCTGTCGTGCTGGTAATCCCTGCGGGTTTATTAAAAAGCATATAGACGGATGCTGGTTTTTCATCCACCGCTTTCCCATCTATGGTCACAATGTCCCCTGGAGATACCCGATTTCCTTTTTTCGCAACAATACCATTAATTGTGATACGGCCTTCGTCCGTCCACTTATCAGCTTCTCTGCGCGAACAAAGTCCTTTGCTGCTGATATACTTATTGATGCTTTCAGAATTCTCGTTCATTTTATGAATAGCATCTTATGAGGGTGGAAGTACATTGTATTAAGTCTAATGATTTTAATTAGTGTAAATAGCTGCCTTTAATGTGTGTATTAATTTCCGAAATGTTTTTCTGATGGTTGCTATCCTTTCGGTAAATATAAGGTCATGTGGTCGATCGCGATTTCATCCAACTGACCCAATTTGCTTTCATCTTTTGTGATCATATGCATATGAAGAAATGAGTCATGGTGTGTAAAAACGCCTTGATGAACAGTCGAAAAGAATCCGATGATGTCAACATCTTCATTCGTCAGCCTGTAATTCACTTGTCCCTGATGTGCTTCGTCTGGGGAAGATACCTTTGTTCCTTTTGCAAGATTTTGAATGTGAATAACGGCAGACGAAACCTTGCCACTTAATTTAAAAGCAAACGGTCGCTTAGAGGTTGAAGTTTTCTCGTCTATGAATACTTCCAAATCTTGTATCGTTTTAACTGCTGTTGGCAATTCAATTTCATGCCATTCGTTGACATTGGCATAAACCAGGAATGGAGCCGAAATAGCAAATGTTTTCTTTACGCTCATTGTAGAATCGGAAGTGACCCGACTAAGGTAGCCCTGTCCATCTTTTATAAGTATTTCACCGGTTAGGTAACTTTCTGGCCCCAACCCATAAAGCCCATTTTTATTTGAAATCGTATCAAGATAAATGCTGCTGCCTAATTCTCCTTTCCACATTATATTCTGCATTGCTCCAACAATCTGTACGTCCGGATAGGTATCGTGATGTGTTGATTGGGCTATTACAGTATGGCAACCAATCATTGCGACAATCAAAACGATATATGTTGATTTAGAAAATGGCATTGTTTTTTGAAAGACTCCTTGTATTTTAAATGTATACATTTTGAATAGTGCAAAGTTAATGGACACCACTGGAATTGAAGGTGGACAGCCAAATCAAGGCTTTCTTTTTTTAATAATTATAGCTATTGTAAATTAGATAGTGAGACTTACCCCGCCACCAAACCAAGCGTATACAACTGCTCCATCGTAGGCGTAGGGGAACCACCAGCCGGTTCGAGCGTGATACCAAACGCCTCTGAAGCATTCGGATTGGAGATAGCAAAGATCTTGTTTTCGTCTGCTGTAAACTGATCAATCACTCCAAGGCTGGTAGGTGTCAGTGGGTTTAATGTCAAAGACCATACCTGATAAACCTTTCCTTCCGGTGGATCGGGAAGTCCCTGTACATCGAGGTAGATATTTTCTGCTGCTTTATTCCAGTATACTTTAGCATAGGCATCAGGATATACTGCTTGGCCCGCCAATGGAACAGTGATCATTTCCTTGTCACGAAGAACAGCCAGTAGGTTGTTTTTCTCTTCAAGATCGTTATTGGCTTTGGCAATCTGCTCCTCTATCAACTGCCTTTCATTCAAGGCTATATCCAGATTAGCCCCTAATTGTTTGTTTTGCGTGATCATCCATAACATACCGAAGGCCATGATGATGGCTGCCGCCCATCCTGAAAAGGTGATTAAGAATGTGTCTCGCTTTGGAAGTTGTTTGATATTATCGTTTCCACCTAAACCCAATGTTTTTAAAATCGCAGGGAAAAGTTTTTGTGTCTCTCCGGGTGCATTGGCGGCCGTGATTTTTACAATAGTGGCTTCAATCTCCAACACTTCATCTCTAACTTCCGAATACTGGAGCATAGCGGAAGCGACGTCCTGATTTTCTTCTTCAGAAAGCGTGCCGGCGACATAGAGTTCCAACAACCCGGATGATATGTATTCTTGTGCGTTCATATTGCTTGCACGTCTAAAATGGTGCGCAAATCACTAATGCAGTTTCTATTTCTTGTTTTGACGGTGCCTAAAGGGATCGCCAACAGCTCGGCTGTTTCTTTTTGGGTATAGCCTTTAAAATATATGGCCTCAATGATTTGTTTGCACTTAAGCGCCAGCTTTCCTAAATAATTTCTAATCCCAATAGCATCGGTTTGTTTATCAAACTGATCACCGCTGCTGAGTATATCTACGAATAAATCGGCGTCAAGGTTTTTTTTGGCGTCTTTATATGCCCGGGAGCGCGTTTTGTCAATCGCGGCATTGCGCGCGATATTGAGTATCCAGGTGAAAAAGCGGCCTTTAGTAGCATCATAACCATCCGAATTGTGCCATACTTTAACAAAAACATCCTGCATGACCTCTTCGGTCATCTCCTGATCCTTGAGGATATTATAGATCACGCCGGATAGGCTATCACTATACATGTCGTACAAGGATTCAAAAGCCTTGACGTTTTTTTCTTTAAATGCGAAGATGAGTGGTTCGAGCTCCAAAAGTGTGTGGTTATTTAGGTATTAAAGATAGCAAATACCTGTTTGAGGGCTACTGGTTCAGACTATATATACTATGTAGCGACACTTGTCTTCTTGCCTTTTCCGGCCATCCTGCACCGGCACCGGTTCGATTATAGCCTCCGATGGAAGTTTTCTGAAAAATATATTTATTTCTTTTTTAAGGCAAAAAGCCCGTATTCATTGACTTCTGTGGCCTAATGTCCTCATGCCTTCATATTTATTTCGATTTCAGAAAACCGTCCCTCCATCCACTTCGTAGGTATGGGCATAAATAACATAAACAATAACAAAATTCTAAAAATTATGAAACGAATGAAATTGAAATTGAACATCGCCATCATGTTATTGGTATGCATCGCTTTTGTAGCAGCAGACCATATTGATGCCCCTGCCGTCCAGGGAGGTGCCAGTGACATCACTGATTTTTATGTCTTTGAAGGCAGCAACACGGCCAACCTTGTCTTTGTCGCCAATGTACAGGGTTTACTAAGTCCAGGAGAAACCGGCGGCGCAAGTTTTGAAGAAAACACGCTGGTAGAAATCAACATTGATACCGATGGTGACAATGTCGAAGACCTCGTGATTCAGGCTATCCCAAGAGACGGCCAGATGTATTTCTTTGGTCCGACCTTGCCTACAGCCAATGGGCTCAACAGCACCATTGATGAAGATGCAACTCGATCTGTGGTTGATATCACACCGTATGGTATCTCACCGATTATTGGCTCACAAAACGGTATGAAAGTATTTGCCGGTCCACGTGATGATCCTTTCTTCTTTGATTTTGCACAATACAGTGCGATACTTGGTGGAACGGCTACAGGATTTAATAATCCGGGTTCAGATACGTTTGCCGGAACCAATGTCCTGTCTATTGTCATCGAAGTACCTAAATCACTTGTCGGTGGATCAGGTGCTATCACTGCTTGGGTAGAATCAAAAAGCAAGCAATAATCGACAACACAACAATCATATTCAAAACATTTAAAAGAAATTATCATGAAATTCAATCAAATAAAATTTTTAGCCATTGCCATCTTATCCACTTTTGTGTTGATCAGTTGCAATGATGACGATGACACTATCGATCCACTGGATTTTTCCGGGACCTATGCGCAGGAAGATCAAATGGGACGACCTGCTGTCAATACCGTTTTTGTTTCCGGAGGAAGTAAGGACGTGTTTAATACAACAATCCCCTCACAGCAGAGTGTCATGTTCCAGGGAATGTTCGAAACAAATTTAAAGGCCTTAAGTCCGGCGTATGCTAATCCTGGTGATAAAAATGCACTTGGACTCGATGCCGCTTCCTTTACAGGCTTATTGGCTACGGACGTACTAAACGTTTCGCTTGATGGGACGACGACTTTTTATGATGGAGTGAATGTCCTCACAGGTCGTGCACTTGCTGATGATGTCATCACAGTAGAGTTGTTATTGATCTTTGGAGGCGAAGACTTTACTGAAAACCCAACGCTGACGGACGACCATGTCGATGCAAACGATAAGCCATTTCTAAGTCAATTTCCTTACCTGGCTTCCCCCTGGTAATACTAAAGTACCGTATTTGATCAGGGCATGTGGTGAATGCCCATGCCCTGATTTATTTTCATAACAAAACGCTTACTAAAATTAATAAAGATGAAAGCTGCGTATTTAATTTTCACTATCTCCCTTGTTTACATTTTATCTGCTTGCAATACCAAACCCCAAAATGATTTCCATGTGCAGACAGACGATTTTGAACAATACCTGATGGCGACGCCGGAGCAGACGATACGGGAGGCTCAGGCTAATTTGGATTTTTGGACTGCGAAATTGGTTGCTACACCCACTCAGTTTCCATATCATGCCAAGATCGCCGGAATAGAATCTGAGTTGTTTGGGCTGACCGGTATTATCACTCATCTTAAGTCCGCTGAAGAGCACCTGCTGCAGGCCTATCATTTGTCCGGCAAACGGGTTGTTGGTTACCAGCGATCTTTGGCACACAATTACATTTCACAACATCGCTTTAAAGAAGCCCTTGACTTATTGGAACTGGCGGAAGCAAATGGTGAAAAACTGAATGCCACGCAAAAAATGCTTTTCGATGTGCACCTCGAACTCGGAAATTCCAAGCAAGCAGAAAAGTATCTCATGGCGATTCAAAACCAGAATGATTTTGACTTTCTCATCCGCAATGCAAAGTGGGAAGATCACAACGGCAATCTGGATAAAGCCATTATGTATATGGAGCTTGCGCTTGAACGTGCCAATAGTATCGGTAGTCCTGCGATCGTGCAATGGGCGCATACCAATCTGGCTGATTTCTATGGGCATGACGGGCGAATAGCGGATGCTTATGCGCATTACCTGGCGGCGTTGTCGATTGACCCGAATGATGCTTATGCGAAAAAAGGATTGGCGTGGATTGCTTACTCGTATGAGAAAGATACGAAGTTGGCGATGCGCATTTTGAATACTATTACGGAATATTATCACGCACCAGACTACCATTTACTTAAGGCGGAGATTGCAGCTTATAACGGGGATCCTGCAGAGGAAAATCGTCAGATTGCTGCCTATTTAGTCGCTGTAGATGATGACCGGTATGGTGTGATGTATAATACCTACAATATCGCTCTGAGTGCGGAGGGGCATATCCAGGCAGGGCGTGCTTTGCAATTGGCACAGCAGGAAGTGATGCAGCGACCGACGCCGATGTCTTATAGTTTTCTGGCTTTAGCGCACCTCAACAATGGGGAACCGCAAAAAGCGCTTGAGATTATTGAAGAAACGGTTAAAGGACAGTCTACGGAACCTGTATTGCAATACCATATGGCGGAAGTATATCGGGCGAATGCAATGGCCGAACCTTTGGCAGAAATAAAAACGGAATTACTTGGTGCGGCTTATGAGTTAGGCCCGGTGATGACGGAAAGAATACGGGGATTGTAAGTGATTGCTCCGGCCTAACGATTTTCTGGCGAACACCGGGGATCGAGAGGGTAGGCCGGGCAATTTTATTTTGCATTCATAGGGAGTGTTTTGTTATGAGGAAGTACCTGTACAGTGATGGCCCTGTAGCACGTGCTACAGGGCTTTCTTTTTTAATTTGGTGCGGGGTGATTAAGTTGATTTAATCTATGGGCATATAAAATCGATGAGTGGTTATTCGACTTTGTCCTTTTTTGATGTTAGGAAATACTGTCCGCTGACCTCGAAGCCTATTTGATTAGGATAAAATTCACCTTGCAT
>JBBKWA010000146.1:0-5773 GCA_037968695.1 Saprospiraceae bacterium | reverse complement strand
GATACCATGGCTAAAAAAGTAATAACCTTTGGGGAAGTAATGATGCGCTTGTCACCACCTGGCTATGCAAAATTTTCACAGGCTACCTCTTTCGATCTTGTTTATGGAGGTGGTGAAGCGAACGCAGCCATGTCATTGGCCTACCTGGGGATGAAGGCAGCCCATGTGACCCGTTTTCCGGATAACGCCCTTGGAAAAGCGGCCACTCAGTTTTTACGGCAGCATTGGTTAAGCACCGAACACGTTTTATATGGCGGGGACATGTTGGGTAAATATTTCCTGGAAAAAGGCGCCGTGCATAGGTCCAGTGAGGTCATTTATGAAAGGGAAGGGTCGGCTTTCTCCTTAATCGAACCGTCCATGGTTGATTGGAAAGAGATCCTCAAAGATGCCGATTGGTTCCATTGGACAGGTATCACCCCAGCCATTTCGGATGGCGCTGCGATGTGTTGTCTGGATGCCATCAAAACAGCGAACAGCATGGGCATCCCGGTATCGGGGGATATCAATTCACGGCAAAATATGTGGAAGTATGGGAAAACTATGCAAGAAGTGATGCCGAAATTGGTGCAAAATTGTGATGTCGTGATTACCAGCAGTAGTGGTATCCGTGAAATGTTCGGGTTGGGTCAAGTGGGCGGAAAATTCCGCTATTCTGCCAAAGCACTAATGGAAGCTTTTCCCAGAATTAAGAAGGTGGTGGGTAAAACCAGGAAATCCATCAGCGCTTCCCATCAGGAGATACAGGGTAAAATGTGGAACGGAAAGGAGTATATAAAAACCGAAATGTTGAACATCACCCACGTCATAGATCGGGTTGGTACAGGTGATGCCTTCGCTGCTGGCCTCATCTATGGCCTGCTACATTATGAAGATTTTCCAGCGTTAAAGTTCGCATCGGCTGCTTGTGCCCTAAAGCATACTGTTCCTGGGGACGTCAATATGGTGTCTTTGGAAAACGTGCTTAGTTTAATGGAGGGAGACACTTCCGGATCAATAAGGAGGTAGATTATGAATGATTGAAAATACTTACTTGTACGGAATCGATTCTAAGATATGTGAGATAGCTTTTAATCGAGCATAAGATTTCTTGTTGGCATCAATAATGATCCAGGGAGCATTTTCCGTATTAGTGGCCTCAAACATTTTCTCTTTATAGGAGGTATATTCATCCCATAACGCTTGCGCTTTTTTATCAACAGAAGTCATTTTCCATCGTTTCAAAGGGCTATTCTTTATATCTCTAAAACGTTTAGCTTGTTCTTTCTTCGATATTGAAAAATAAAGCTTAATCAGATAGGTATCAGACTGGATTAGCATTTTTTCAAAATCATTGACCTGAGACATGAAAACATTATATTCTTTTTCTGAACAAAAATCATTTACGGGCTCCACAACAGCTCGGTTATACCAACTTCTATCAAATAATACGATTTCTCCAGGGTTGGGCAACTGATTGATGTATCGTTGAAAGAACCATTGCTCTCTTTCATCGCTGGTAGGAATATTTAGTGCAACTATCTTAAAGTGTCTTGGGTTGATGTATTCCGTAACCCGCCTTATTGCGCCTCCTTTGCCAGCCGCATCTCGTCCTTCAAAAAGAATGACCACTTTCTTATTTCCCTCAATTACCCACTTCTGGAGTTTGATTAATTCCTCCTGTTGCTCTTTCAGGTTAGCGATATATTTTACCTCTTCCAAAACTCTAGGAAGATCTACCTTTTTATTTTTCAGAAGGGTGTGTAAACCTACCTTGGAGTTGAGGAGCGTAATTTCTTCCTCTGTCAAATTTATTTTACCCATAATTTTGTGATTCTTGGACCATTTTGGTGATGCTAAATATCAATTTGAGAGGCGCTTCTGTAGTACCTCATGATAACATTAGGGTCAGGTAAAAGCGACAACTTCGACTCCCCTTTTCCCTCATAGTCAAATTGTGATAAGACATACCTCATGCTTTCCAGCCTTGCTTGTTTCTTGTCATTGGTTTTTACAATGATCCAAGGGCTGAAGTTGGTATGGGTTTTACTCAGCATTTGTTCTTTATAATGGGTGTATTGATCCCATAATTCTTGCCCTTTCATATCTACGGGGCTAAATTTCCAGCGCTTCAGTGGGTTATTCAATCGGTCATCGAATCGCTGTTTTTGTTCTTCTTTGGAAATCGAAAACCAAAATTTAATAATCTTCACATTATCTTCATAAAGCAGGTGCTCAAATTCTGGTACTTGCCCTATAAACAGGTCATATTGTTGTTTGGTACAGAAGCCCATCACCGGTTCTACAACGGCACGATTGTACCAGCTTCTATCGAAGAATACGATTTCTCCAGCGTTGGGCAAAGCTTTTATGTATCTTCTAAAATACCACTGCCCTTTTTCAACTTCGGTGGGTTTTGTTAATGCCACCACTCTTGATGTCCGTGGGTTTAAGTGCTCTTTAAACCGTTTTATGGAACCTCCTTTGCCTGCGGCATCTCTGCCTTCAAATATGACGGCAACCCTCTTGTTATTTTGTGCGATCCACTTTTGAAGGTTAACAAATTCAGCTTGCAACATTAGTAATTCTGCCTCGTATTTTAATTTATCTAATGTCTTGGTAACCGGAATATCGTTTTCCTGGGCAATGGCAATTAAGTCATCCCTGGTTTTTACGCCGATTAAATGTTCTGCTCTGAAACTCATCGTTTTTCTATTTAAATGTTTCTTTGCTTAACGAAGATCCTGCAACAGCTTACGCCTTGCCTTTTCAAAGAAATCATTGTTAAGCACATAGAAATTTAAGGCTGCTTTTTGGTCTTCTAGGCTGATCGTTACGGGGCTGGAAATGATGATCCAGGGGTTGGTGTAAATCGCGTGTTCGATTTTTTGCTTTAACCCGATGGTGCTGTTCTCTATGGCTTCATCAAGTACAAGCGTCTTGGCTAAAATTTTTGGCTTGCTCTTTTGGCCAATCTTTATTTCCGTATTGGCAAGGCGATAGGGAATCAAAATTTCTTCTCCGATAGTGTTCTCCATCTTTATGTCTCGACTCCCAAACGCTACAATTTTTCCGCAATGGCCATTGACGACGATGGAGTCTCCTAACTGTAGCTTATCTCCAAATTTCATGGTAATCCCGGTGAAGTAATTTCTCCAAAAATCGAAAAAAGCAAGAATAATAAGGGTGAGCAGAATAACGGCCACAGGCAAACTGGCCACTAACGCCTGATACACCAATGATAAAAAGAAAATTGCCCATACTATAATCTCCAACTGAGCAACACTTTTACGATGTGCCTGTCCATTGTCTTTCAATAAAATAATCGGCAGGATTAATCTCTTATAAAGGCTGAACGCAACAAAAATAACTAAGCCCAGCATCGCCAGGACAAATAACATGGAAAAAGGAATTCCGTTTATAGTCAGCATCTTTTTCAATTTATAATATTATTAGCTACAAGCCAGTTTTCAACATTTGGCTTGACAATATTATTTAGCGTGTAAGTATTTTTCCCAACCTCATCAAGCATTCCGGATTTTAATAATTCCAATAAAAAAGGAGCTATCTCTGTTTCGTCTTCACCAAAGAAAGTTGATATTTTTGTTCTGGTCAAATTTTTATTGATTAAAAACTGGTAAAGTAAAATCTTCCAATAAGCTTCGCTTACTTTAAGGGTCTCCAGTTTAGAATATTCCGCCAGGTAAATCTTGTTTTCTGCGAAAGATTCGATTTGCCGTAACCAGATTTGTAGGCCGAGGCCAATATTGCCTTCACTTTCTGAATGAATTTTATTCATTAGCTGATTGAAATATTTCCCTTCCAGTTTATTGTCATCACCCCGGAACGAAAGATCAAGCCCGCCTACCTTATGCCTTTCCAGAATGATTGCCTGCATTGCGTCTTTACTGACCAAGGGCAGTACGATGGTCGTGGTGATCAAGTCTTTGAGTGCTCTTTGTTTACTCAGCGCCTCCATCGCATGGAGGTTGGCGTTTAAAATAAAGGTATGCTTCCTCTGGAATTTACTAAGCATCTTAATTAAAACACTCAGCGCATCTTTTTCCAGGTTTCTATCCCACCAGACTTCAATGTCATTGATGATTATTGTTGAACCAGGAGCGATGCTGAGAAGGCATTGTGCAACATCTCCGGACTTTCCGGTTGCGGTTGCAAAAGTGTGATTCAACACCTTGATTGTTCCCTGCTTACCGAAAGAATCAATGTTGAATACCTTGCCTTTGAATTTGTTGTTTGCGATATACTGAGAAAAATGGGTTTTCCCGGCAGCGCTTTTTCCGGCAATCAAGATGGCACCATTTCGACCCTGGGCAATCGTTTCATCAATCAGTGACAGTTCCCGATCTCTGCCGATATAATTATTTTGAACGGGCAAGTGTTTCCCCTGAAACAACTGCTTATAATAGAAAGGCAAATTCTCCAGCACTGATTTGGCGGGGTACATACCATTTGTGAAACTCAGGCCTAACTCAATATTACTTTTTAAATTATACTTTGATTCAAAGACGGAGACGTCTGATTCATGTTTCTTCGCGGCGTAGCTGCTGTTCAGGCCTTGGTACAAGTCTGATAACTTGGTTTTTACCTGCTCATTGAGTTTTGCAAAGCTTTGTTTCCTTTTGGATACGCTGATGTAGCGACTCCAGTTCTCAGCATGCTCTACGAGGTATCGGGTATCTAATTCCATTTGCAGGTCGTATGCTATCGAACGAACATTTTCCTGGAATCGCAATTTTGTGTTTTCGAAAAATTCATTATCACTTTCAAATTTCGGCAACACTTTTTCCAGCAATTGAGCATTTTCTTCCTGCTCTCTGGATTCCGTTAAAGAATATTTCAACAAATTGATCCGGTTAATCTGGTTGAAATAAATACTGGAAACCTGGCTTAAATAACGCTCTAAAAGACTTTGGATCGGTCCGTTTAGCTTAGACTCCAGAATAAAATCGACAATCTTAGGTAAGCCCAAGGTGATAGGTGAAATACCTTCCAGTTGAAGCGTTTCAAAATCTTCCATCAAGGTCTTGCTCATCAATACCGCATCATTCCTGATGATCTCTGGAATTAATGCCGTTTCTGTTTTAAGCTCTTGGAGCAGTGTTTCTATGTTTTCAAAAGCATTTTCATCCACACTGAATTCCTCAATAGCATCAGTTGCTCCGTTCGTTTTAAAAGCTTCAAAAAGAGAATGGATGATTTTAGAATTGGTGGTGAATTGCTTTGCTATTCGTTTGTTTACGTTCTGATCAAGCGCATAAGAAAGTTTTCCTAATCCTTTGTTGATTAATAAATTAGCCTGAGCCAACTCTAGGTTGGTTTCCAAAGTCGTGTGAAGGTATTGCTGGTTTTCTGTCCAATGAATTGGGAAAGACAAGAGGTCTTCATAATCGTTTTTATTTTCCTTTCTATGGAGCTGTTGTTTGATGTTTTTGAGCTGCTTTCCAAAGTCTGACTGTCCTGAAATTTCTGAAAGCTCATTACAAAAATGTCTCCCTGCGCTTAATAATTCAAATTCAATCTTTTGGCCCAGGTTTTGAAAAAAGTCTAACTGCTGCTTTATAATGGGGGTTAATTCGGCAGTGACCGATAATGTATCAGCGTTTAATTCCAGGCTATTTTGATAAAAATCTTCTACTTCACATAAGGAATGAATTTTCGCCAGCACTTCGTCATCTGTTTCAATTAGATGCTCATAAGTACTTTTTCCAAATTGGAGATAGGTACTTCGAAGGGAAGGAAGCAAAGAAGACTTTTTGAGAAGCTGCGCGGCCTT
>JBBKWA010000145.1:0-16704 GCA_037968695.1 Saprospiraceae bacterium | reverse complement strand
ACGCTTCGCTCCGATTTTCACCCCTGCTGTATACGCCTTCGGCTAACATCAGGGTCTACGCTTCGCTCCGATTTTCTCTTTTCACTCTTCACTTATTCTTTACCTTTGCTCCCATGGCATTATTTCGACGAAAAGAAGGGAGTTCAGAAGAGGAGAAGTCAAAACGGATTACGCTCGAACAGCTTAGAGAAGTTCGGGGGATGCTGTCCTTCATCAAGCCTTATCGATGGCACTTTATTGGGGGTTTAGTCCTCCTCTTTTTTGGAAGCATGACCTTTATGGTGTTTCCTTATCTCGCGGGCGAGCTTGCAGATGTTGCCACGGGGAATAGTAAACTAGGATTAAGTCTCAATCAAATCGGATTGGTGTTGATCGTGATTCTCTTCCTGCAAGGGATTATGAGCTTCTTCAGAGTCATCTGGTTTGCCGTGGTTAGTGAGAAGGGGATGGCTGATGTGCGCAGTAGCATTTACCAAAGATTGATCGGGCTTCCTGTTTATTTTTTCGAAAAAAACAGAGTAGGTGATCTAACAAGCAGAATATCAGAAGATGTCAATCGACTATCGTCCGTATTTTCAAACACGCTGGCAGAACTCATTCGCCAGGTGTTAATACTCATCACGGGAATCGTTTTCTTGATGTTTACCACACCAAGATTGAGTCTGACGATGCTGGCTACTTTTCCTGTGATCGTCGTCGGTGCTATGTTTTTCGGTCGGTTTGTGCGCAGACTTTCTAAGAGCCGTCAAAAATCATTAGCCAAAACAAATACAGTAGTGGAAGAGACACTACAAAATATCAACACTGTCAAAGCCTTCACCAATGAGACCCTCGAGTATACGCGCTATAAATCAGAAATGGGAAATGTCGTCAAGACCAGCCTGCTTTTGGCAAAGTACAGAGCGGCCTTCGCCAGTTTTATTATCGTGATTTTATTTGGCGTTATCTTTTTTATCCTTTGGTATGGAGCCACTATGGTACAGAACGAGATGATGAGTATCGGGCAACTGGTTTCTTTTATTTCCTATACTGCAATCATCGGAGCGGCTATTGGGAGTCTTGGAAATTTCTATACAGAAATAGTCACTGCACTTGGCGGGACAGAACGCATTCGGGAAATTTTAAATGAAACTACCGAGGTAGATGTTCCTCAAACGGTCACAAGGCCTGTCGTCGAAGGCCATATCCGTTTTGAAGACGTTTACTTTGAATACCCTTCGCGCCCCGATATGGCTGTACTTCAAGGAATAGATCTGGATATTCATCCGGGACAAAAGATCGCATTGGTGGGTCAGAGTGGATCCGGAAAAAGTACCATTGCGTCTCTACTCATGCGTCTCTATCCTTGGCAAAAAGGAAATATTACTTTGGATGGCAAGGATATCAATGCAATGGATCTTTCGTCGTACCGTTCCATATATGCCATTGTTCCTCAGGAGGTGCTTCTTTTTGGAGGCACCATTCGCGAAAATATTCTTTATGGCCACCCGGAAGCTTCAGAAGAGAAACTAATGGAAGCTGCCAGAACATCCAACAGTCTTGAATTTATTCAAGGCTTTCCGGAGGGATTTGAAACCATCGTGGGTGAACGTGGAATAAAGTTAAGTGGCGGTCAACGACAACGCATCGCCATTGCAAGAGCGGTTTTAAGAAATCCAGCCATCCTTATTCTGGATGAAGCTACATCATCACTGGATGCAGAATCAGAGAAAGTTGTACAAGAAGCCCTGGAGCGATTATTGGAAGGACGTACCGCTATTATTATCGCACATAGGTTAGCCACGATTCGAAATGTAGATTGTATCTACGTTCTTGACGAAGGAAAGATTGTTGAGAAAGGAACACATGATGAGTTGACTCAAAAAGAACATGGAATCTACGGAGCACTGGCTAAGCTTCAGTTTGATATATGAATAGTTTAAGTGTATAAATGGGGAATTGTTTAAGTAGTTATCTTGATAATGGAATTACGAAAAATAAGAAAGGTTTAAGTGTTTAAATGAGAAACTGTTTAAGAAGGTGTTTTGGTTTTTATTTTTAAAAAATATTGGACTCCAAAATGAATTATTGTTTTTTCTTCCCTTAACCCTTAACCCTTAACCCTTAACCCTTAACCAATCATACAATAGTTCACGCGTGGAATTAATCAACAACGCTTCTTTAAAATCCTTTACCACTTTTGGTGTTGAAGCCACTTGTGATCATCTCTATAGAATGGAAGATGTTGAGGAGTTGAAATTGGCAGCCCAATATCTTGAACGCCCTTTGATTCTTGGCGGTGGTTCGAATGTCCTTACACTAGGAAACATTCAGCGAAATATTCTACGCGTTGAATTGAAAGGCATTCAAATTATTGAAGAAAGCGAAACCCCTTTAGTAAAAATTGCAGCAGGAGAAATTTGGCATGAAGTAGTTTTGTGGGCGATTGAGCATAATTTGGGGGGTATTGAAAACCTCTCGCTTATACCGGGTACAATCGGCGCTGCACCGATGCAAAATATAGGCGCCTATGGTGTAGAGCTAGCATCCGTTTTTCATAGCCTTGAAGCTATTGAAATAGGTACCGGAAAAGTTGTGTCATTTTCAAAAGAGGATTGTAAATTTGGGTACCGAGACAGCATCTTTAAACATTTACTTCGCGATCTGTATGTCATCATTTCCGTAACCTTGAAGTTATCGCGAACCCACAAAGTGGATATTGCCTATGGCGCAATCCAACAGACTTTAAAAGATTGGGAAATTAGTCAACCGGACATAGCCGATGTAAGTAAAGCAGTAATTCATATTCGCCAAAGCAAACTTCCGGATCCGGCTATCATTGGCAATGCAGGTAGCTTTTTTAAAAACCCTGTACTGCCCCCTTCAGCTTTCAATGCCTTGCAAAACGCGCATCCTGGAATTCCGGGATATCCGGTAGGTGAGGAGATAAAAGTCCCTGCAGGATGGCTGATCGAACAAGCAGGATGGAAAGGCCAAAAGTTGGGCAATGCAGGCTGTTATGAAAAACAAGCCTTGGTACTAGTCAATTTAGGGGGCGCAAAGGGAGAGGAGATCTGGGCACTAGCGCAGAAGATTATTGCATCAGTGCGCGAAAAGTTTGACGTTCAGTTAAGTCCTGAGGTTAACCTGTGGACATAAATTTATCATTCAATCGGTAACCCAAAGTCATTTTAACCATCCGTTGGCAATAAGATTCTTCTTTCCTCAGTTTTCATTGGATAACTAAGTTGCTTATTCTTCAAAAATGTAAGATTGAAGACATGTCGAAGCCATAGTAGCGTAGTGCGGAGTCATAGCAAATGTTATTTTTGAACCGTATGAACAAACTCACCAGACGAGCACTTATTTTATTTACAGTTTATTTAGTCGTTTCACTAGGGCTAACGTTACTTGTAGTTAAGATACAGACCAAGGATAAGGAAACTATTGATACCCCTCAATTGACTCCCACCGAGCATATTGATCGAATTCAACCAAATGAAGAATTCTACTTAGATAGAAGCTTTCAGACACAAACCAGTCACCCAAAAACCTATTTGGAGCAGTTGGAAAAGGCAATGTCTTATGACAGAACTGTTGCCAGATTAAATCGGGGACTGGACCATCCGTGGACACTACAAGGCCCTGGAAATATCGGCGGTAGAGTGAATGCTATTGCGGTTCACCCAACAGATGCAGAGACCATACTGCTTGGCTATTCGCAAGGAGGAATCTATAGAACAGAAGATGGAGGACAACAATGGGATCCTGTATTCGATGACCAAACATCACTTGCCATAAGTCATATAACCTATGATCCACATGATGATAGCATGCTTTGGGCTACCACAGGAGATGTCAATATATCTGGATATCCCTTTATCGGTTCAGGGGTCTATAGTTCTGATGATGGAGGACTTTCATGGACTAATCGAGGCTTACAACATACAGGGGTGTTGTCTAAAGTACTTGTCGATCCTTTTCTTTCTGATATTGTATACGTTGGATCCATGGGGTACCCTTCGCTTAAAGGAGAGGAGCGAGGGTTGTTTCGCTCGATTGATGGTGGTAACTCGTGGGAGAAAACATTAACCATAAATGACAGTACAGGAGTAGTAGATCTGGTGACAGATCCATTGACGCCCGGTCGACTCTATGCTTCAGGCTGGACACGTATTCGATCCAGTACAGTAAGTACTAATCTGGGACCAGGAACAATGCTTTACATGAGTGAAAATTATGGCGCCACCTGGACCAATATTACCAATGGGCTTCCCAATGAAGTGCATTCACGAACGAGTATTGAAATAACAAATGATGGCACACTGTTTATCAGCTACCTCGGAGAAATCACACAAGGGGGATGTCAGGGAAATATTGAATCACTTCAGAGTATATATAAATCAGTGGATGGAGGCATGAGTTGGACTACAATTCCTACAGCTCCGGAGAATGGCGTGTATTGCGATATGTTTGGACAGTTCGGTTGGTATTTTGAAGTGTTAAAAGTTAACCCCCAAAATCCAATGGATATGTTTCTACTCGGAGTGGAAATGTTGCGCACGGTGGACGGTGGAGAAAACTGGTTTGATGCGGTACCTCCGTGGTGGTCCTATGAAGTACATGCGGATAAACACGAACTGGTTTTTGCGCATGGAGATTTATATTTAGCAACGGATGGTGGCGCTTATCGAACAGATATAGCTCAGTTTGAAGACTGGAAAGATATTGAAAATATTCCCTCCACACAGTTCTACAGAACGACATGGAATCCGCACGCACCTGATATGTACTACGGAGGTGCGCAAGACAACGGGACCTCCAGTGGAAACGCATCCACGCATAATGAATGGCGGCGTCTTTTGGGAGGGGATGGGTTTCAGCCACTCTTTGATCCTGAAGAGCAATTTTGGATGTATGGGCTTACACAGAATGGAAGAGTGTATGTTTCAGTCGATACCATGTTAAATTTTAACTCTTTAAATAGAGGGTTAAAGGGAACCAGATACTGGGACATGCCTATCGTCATGAGTACACATGATTCTAAAAAACTGTATTGTGGTTCCAATAGAATGTTTCAAATAAATATGCTGGATTCACTTCGGGAATGGCGGGAGATTAGTCCTGACCTTACCAGAGGGGACACGATCCTCGGCAACAGATACCCGGCTATTACAGCTATAGCTCAATCTGAATTGGATGAAGACAGGCTTTATGCCGGAACACAGGATGGATTATTGTGGACTACGGCAGATGGTGGTGACTCATGGATAGAAATCACTGATGGGACACCCGGGATATTTGTTACTTCGTTGACATGTTCTACTATCGATCCTTTCGGTGTAATAGCGACCTATTCAGGGTATCGCGACAATGATCAACAGCCTTATATATATCGCAGTGACGATGCGGGAGCTTCCTGGGAGCCTATACAGTCTGACCTTCCGATGATGGGCGTCAATAGTTTCTTGATTCTTCCTGGATGGAATGATGCCGTTTTATTTGCGGCTACGGATGGGGGGGTGTATGTAAGCCAGGATGCCGGATCTGTTTGGGAGCGGGTTGGATCAAATATGCCGTACACGCCGGTGTATGATCTGGAATACAATCCTGTAACGAATACACTGATTGCGGCTACGTTTAGCAGGGGAATCATGACATTTCCTGTGGAGGAACTCGATTTGATTAATGCTACAAAAGAAAAACTGGTTGAGAACAGAAAGCCGGAGATTATGATTTATCCAACCATTACTTCTGGTGAATTGTATTTGGCAAAAACGAATGATGAAATTCTAAATAATTATATTCAGTTCACGATTTATAGTCTTCAAGGTGATTTGATTGAGTCGCGAAAATTATTCTGGTCATCACCAATGAAAATTACGATTGATCCTTCGATTCCGGCGGGTGTTTATTTAGCCTCTGTCCAGATAGGAGATTTGTTTGAAACCCATCGTTTTATCAAACAGTAGTATGGCAAAGTACTTATCACATTTATTTATTGCCTTCATTTTGGCTATTGCCTTTTTCGGAATAGGTTGTAATGATACAATGATAGAACCTGCAGAAACTTTACCACCCGAACCACCTCCTTTTAGCCATATTCTTGGTCCTTATGATACGATGATCCCGCCATCGAAAACGAGTTTTGCAGAACCGTCAGCATATGCCTTTTTGTTAGGCAGATATACTGGGGTTTGTAGGGATTATAGAGTCGATTTTAATCAAGGACAATTTACTACTGTTAAAGATACATTTGTGGGGTCTGTTGACGTTTTTCAAGTAGGAAATTTGGCACATCATCATGGCAATTTTGGAGTTCAGGTTTTTGCAACCTCAGGAACAGGGACAAGTGTTTTTCCTAATGAGTTTTATTGTTCACCGGAAGATCTGGGAGTTGATACCATTCTATTGCCTGCCTACGGTAGTGGGTCGCCACGGACCCATATCACCATCATTCCCCAATTAAATTCTTTAGACCTTAATTATTATTGGTTGGGTCCAAGTGGTCCGGATTCTTATGAGTTATGGTGTAAGTGTTATAAAGTAAATTGAACTTTGAAATTGGTTCCTTAATCACCTTTTTACTAAATATAAATTTTTGAAACTAAACGTAATCATCACCGGATCTACAGGTATGGTGGGTAAAGGCGCACTATTGGAATGCATCGATAGTCCTGATGTTGCCTCCATCCTACTCATCAATCGAAACAGTGTTGGGATCAGTCATCCAAAAGTAAAAGAAATTATCCACAAGGACTTTTTCTATTGGGCATCAATTCGTGCGGAGCTTGGTGGATACAATGCATGCTTCTTTTGCATGGGGGTATCCTCAGCAGGAATGAAGGAAGTTGACTACCATCGGTTGACCTATGATTTAACTTTGGGATTCGCAAAGGAAGTGCTGGCACTGAATTCTGATATGACGTTTTGCTATGTTTCAGGATCGGGTACCAGTACCGCAATGAATAGCCGGATGATGTGGGCGAATGTGAAAGGGAAAACAGAGAATGATATTCTTGCGCTTGGCTTCAAATCTGCGTACATGTTCAGACCAGGATATATACATCCCTTGAGAGGGATTAAATCCAAGACCCCATTATACCAGGGTGTTTATAATGTGCTAAGTCCCTTTTATGGATTATTAAAGCGAATGCCAAAATATGTCACAGATACGACCACCCTTGGTCAGGCGATGATCGGTGTTGTGACAAAAGGTTATGCTAAGCCATTTCTTGAAAACAAAGATATCAATACCTTTAAGTGATATTTTGTTAAACTCATTTTACATCCTCAATACAATAATTTAGATGCTTAGTTATTCAACATCAATAGTAAAAGGAATATTTATTTGTAGCGTATTTGTATTTGCATGTGAGCAAATGAGTGCGCAAGGTTGCAGTGATGCCGGTCTTTGTACAATTGAATCATTCAAGCCAATGCCTGGTATGGAAGAAGTGGCGGATGTAAATAAATTGACCTTTGGACTTTCCACGGGGGCTGCTGATTATGATATCGCTGTTTTTGGCGGTGCATTGGGGTATAGCAGAGCATTTGGCGAACAATGGCGTATTGATTCTAAAATCACCTTTTTATCACAAGGTGGAAATGATATTTCAGTTAGCGGGCCTGGCGATGTTTTTCTAAATCTAAATTTCAAACCTTCCCAAAAAATTGTTTTATCTGCCGGTGTTAAAATACCATTGACCAAAGCAGATAAGATGAATGATGGATTGTCCTTGCCAATGGATTATCAATCCAGTCTGGGTACGTTTGATTTCTTGGGAGGTATTAGTTACTCCTTGGCAAACTGGCAGTTTGCACTTGGCTTTCAAATCCCACTTGAGCAAAATGAAAATGCTTTCTTTTCGGATGAATATGCGTCGGATTCCCCACTTGTAGAAATTCAATCTACCAATATGTTCCAACGACAAGGGGATATTCTTCTAAGGATTTCAAAATCAATTGAAGTCAATGAGAAAATGACTATCTCACCTGGATTATTACCGATTTATCACCTTGGTGAAGATGAATTCACCAATCGGGATGGTCTTATAGAATCCATTGCAGGTTCAGATGGTCTCACATTGAATGGCACAGTTTTTTTAGATTATAGATTAGGGAAGGGTAATGCCCTTGAGTTTAGTCTAGGCTTCCCGTTTATCGTAAGGCAGGTGCGTCCTGATGGGTTGACCAGGAGTTTTGTCCTAGGACTAGGCTATGCTAAAAAATTCTAAAACCTAAATTGCTTTCGGTTAAATAAGTGCTTCAGCCAAAGTGATTGTTAAATTCAAACTGGCCGAAGTCAAGCAATATTTCTAATATATTGTGGTTACTATTCTTGTTCCCAAAGTGTAATAAAAATGCAAACAAATACATCAGCCACTGAATCTATATCTGCACAGCGGAATTATCAATTGATTGTTCCGTTTGTTTCAGCACTACTGATCGTTTTGTTTTTATTCTTTATAGATGAAGGCTATTATGATTTCAGATGGATGACTGATCCGGGTAACTGGCTTGCATTTTTGATGTACTTGGCTGTATTTTTTGTAATCCAATCGCTTATTTACAATTTCGGCTTAAGCTATCTTAAAGGGCCTGTCAAAAACATCCTTATGCTTGGTGTAGTGACAGTGGGTATAGTGTTTTTGATTTTGTGGCTGGTGTTCTAACAGTTTATTCCTTTTCAATAACGACCGATTCTTCCACCGTTAATAACGCATTATTAAGATTGCGAATGACCTCTGGACAACTATCACATAAATGAGTGACAGTAGTGTTCACCAAACGAAGGTGGGCAAATGCACCTGCATTAAGAATGGAGCATCCGAAGAAGGTTTCATTTATCTCGGAATGAATTGACGAATTAAATATTGAGGCATTAGCTTCATTATAGATTGAACTTCCTTCATGGGCAAAGTTATTTTCTATCTGGCATTGATAAAGCGTTATTGGCCCCAAACTGGAGGACGAGATATAAAGGCCAGCACCTGTGGTGTCAATTAATCCATCAGCATAGCCACAGCATATCTGCAAACCATCCAGTCGAATACTGTCAGTATTATTTTGAATACGAATGACGTGATACACGTTGTCGGCAAGTAAACTGGTATCGCCAATATTTCCGGTAAGGATAGTGGTGTGTTCCATCACATCACGCTCAGATAGCGAAGTTTCATTGCCTTCAAAGCCACCATAAATGGATACACCTCGTTGAATCGTAAAAGAGGTATCCCTTTCTGATGTCGTCGTCACACGATAAGATCCATCGGCAATCCAGATCGATTGGATGTTGGTATCCTCATTACTTTGTTCTAAAGCTGATCCTAAATCGCGATAGGCAGTAAGCCAACTTTTTCCATCAGGAAACGCCACAGCATCTTTATCTACATAGATTCTTCCATTGATCGGACCGGGAGAACTATAGTCACTACAAGTGATCTCTCCTGACATCAACTGACAGAAGACACTGTCAATATAGCTGTCGTTGTCAGCGCCGGCATTTCGTTTTCCCATCAGGGTTGTTCTTATTGATCGCGTACTTATCGGAATGGATGCGACCAATTCCTTCTTCGTCCAGGCAACCAGCTGATGACGAACAGTATCAGTCGAAGAAATAACTGCATTAGATTCATCGAGGAAAAGCAATGCCATAGCCGGTTGGTCACTATTGTTATAGTCAGCCATATAAGCACCAAAATGAACGAGTACAAGGCCTGAGTCAACGGTAGCAGCAAATGCAGCTATGTCCTGATCCTGATAAGCGGAACCAAAAGGATTATCAACGCAAAGTGCACCCAGGCCAAAATATTTATTCCCTACATAAGGAATTCCTCCTGCACATTCTCCCGGACCTAGAGATTCAATCACACCTATTGTAGCCGTCCAATTTGAGATGCCATCTTCGGCTCCATTATTTAAGACAAGATTAGTAGTCAATGTGTCAAGTGAGCTTGTATGGAATTTTGTCGGGACAGACCAATTACTCCAGGTCAAACTTTTGTCGCGATATCGTACGCGCCAATAAAAGGAACTATTTCCTTCAAGACCGGTCACTTCTTCATCCGTTAGATCATCTTCGGCCTGAAGATTAACTTCGTAATACCAATTGGCATACTGCTTCCACGATTCTTCAACAGGATTGGAAAAATCTATACTGTCTGTTGAAATCTGCCAGTGTGAAGCGCCATGTTCATGTCCATCTGGGTCATCAAATCCATCAGCTTTCATGGTAAAGCAAAATGCAGAAACAGTATCAGCGTACGCCGGAAAAATAGGATAGGGGGTATTAGGTGCCGTGTTGTTTTTTCGAACCGTGACAAAATCTGTTTCAGTGCTTCCACCTGGATTTGAAGCATCACCAAAGCTTAAACGTTTGATCACAAATTGTGGGTCATCGCCGGCCGTCACCTCCACCATCACAAATCCATATTCATCTTGACTAAGAATAAACTCTTCATAATCTTCATTTGGATATTCACCCCATGAATCAATTCGGCCACCACCAGTGGCTACGTTTACCCATAAGTGATCGTGATCTCTCGATTGCCCTCGGGAATAAGCATGCGTATGTCCGAAAAAGTGAATCGAAGGTTTGTCACAAGAAGAAGAAAAAGCCTCTAACAACTCAATGACGTCACCGGTATAATTAGTATTGCCAGGTGTCCATAATTCGGACTTGTACGGATGGTGAAGCTCGGCAAATACAAAATCGATTAATGTATCAGAGCAACTCAGGGTTAAAATACTATCAAGCCAATTCAACTGAGCTTGCAGTCGATAAGGTGAATTAGAATCAAGGCTTAAGACACGAACATTGGAGTAATCGTGATAATACCAGTGTTCGAGATAGCCGGGTGTACCATTTTCAGGTAAAGTGAAATAATTAAAATAATTTGATGAGTTGACTTCGTGATTTCCAAGTGCAGGATAGATTGGTACAGAACGCCAAAGTTCTTGTCCGGGATCGAAGAAATCATTTTTCCACTGGTTGTAAGAATTACCATTCGCGACTAGGTCGCCCGGAATCATCGCCATTTGCACATGTTCTGATAAAGGACTCCCATAGGCCGTATCAATGTAAGGTAGCAGGCTGGTATTGACGAGATCATTAAAAATATTTGGGTTGGCTCCATCTTTTTGCATATCACTCATGAGCACTATATTGAAACTTGCTTCACTGTCACGGGTAGGCTGTGTCGTGAAACTTCTTATACCAGACTCCCAGCTGCCGGTTACAGCCTTGTAGAAGTAGGTGGTATTGGGTGTCAGTCCCTTTATATTGGTTTCATGAAGAATCGTGCTGTTATTAGTTGTGGTTGTGCTGCCATAAAACGAATTTCCCAGACTTTCAGTAAGGCCATATTGGATAAGGCTCTGAGTATCGACATCCGTTTCCCATTTAACATATACGGAAATGGGGGATGCCAATTGTAGGTATGGTTGGACCAATGCATTCTGTGCATATGCACTGAAATAGATTAGGCTGAACACAATAGCAAAACCGTGAGAAAATTTTGAAAAATTGAGTAAGTCCCCCATAGTGATTTGCAGGTAAAAAATCGCCATGCGAAGCTACTAAAACTAAATTAGGGAAATCTGAAGATTAATCCTCTGGCTTACTCTTTTACTGAGACTGATGGAAAAACCAATGTACAGCAGGATGATTTTTAAGTAGATACGTTCAGTCTGTAGGAATCGTGCCGGCACACCCATCGATAACCAAGGCGCGGAATCTTTTTCCTGCCGGAGCATGAAAGCCCGGAAGGAGCTTCACCCATTCTTCACTGTCAAAAATATATTCATTATTATAGTTTGAAGTAATCTCACTGCGGCCTGTGATTTGACCGCCCTCAAATATTCTAGGTTCGGTCCAGCTGATATTATTTGTAAAATCACGAGTGTCCGGGCAAAGAATAATATTTTCTATTCCGCTTTGTATATCCGCGAGTGCGCCGGTAGCCTGGTCTGTATTCGTCATCATCACTACAGCAGCATTTCTGTTAGGATAAACAACTATCAATGAGGAGTACCCATGGCTATTGAGGCCATTATGTGACATAGCAAAGTTATCAGCACCCGGATTACTGCCGGATACTTGAAATGCTAAACCATACGCGGAACTGGACTCTCCACAATCAAAGTTTGGTGTACCCGTTGTTGTCTGTAGTACTTTCATTTGATCAAAAGTAGCCTGGGTGATAAATGTATTGTTGATTAATCCTCGGGTGAAGTCAGCGAGATCGAGGATGTTGGAAATAAAACCTCCTGCGGGAAGCTTCCAGCCAATGTCGTCCCAAAAGATGTCCTCACTTCCCTCAGCAAGGTCAGGATCAGAAGAATCAAATGCCGGTTCTAATGTGCCAAGTAACCCCGGATTTTTTAACCACAGATTGTAAAGGCCTGTGTAGCCCAAGCTATAAACATCAAATCCTACATAACTTATAATCACACCGAGTAATGTCGATCCGAATGTGGTGTAAAGTGTCCCCGAACCTGGCGGACTCATACATATTGTACAATCCAACACAACGTCATAGCTATCGTTGGCGTTGAACGGACCATCGTAACCTCCGGGACAATCAGAATAATGCGATATACCACTTTGATGATTCAGTAAGTGTTGAATTGTAATGCCAGAATTACCGTAGTCCGGAAGGTAGTCACTGATAGGGTCGGTCAGAGCGATATCCCCATTTTGAACAAGGCGCATGGCAATAACACCGGTTATTGTTTTGGAAACAGATGCGAGTAGCGATTTTGTATTAATAGTAAATGGATCGCCACTTGTGTTTTTTTCACCCATGCCATTGGCATAGGCGATATTTCCACCATACACAACAGCAACACTTATCCCTTTCAGTTGATGTTGTGCAAATTCACCAGCAACTACCCCGTTGATGGCATTCCATGTTTGGTCATCCATTTTCTTCACAATCTGACTGTTCAACGGGATATTTAATAATAGAAGTGCTAAACAGAATGCCAAAGTTTTGTGAAAAAGGATTGCTTTTGGTTTCATTTTTTTTGTGTTGTGATCTTGATGGATCAATTTTGCTTTTCGTTATATCTTTTCCAGGGTATTGTTGTGTTATTCACACCCTGCTATTTTAGCCACAAATGTCCCATTAGCTGAAGAGGGTTGAAGACTGGAAGCGGAAAACCCAGGACTTAGTTTGACATATCCTTCAGACTGAAAAATGACATCAGCGAGGCTGTCTATTACGGCAGTACTATGGAGATTGTAAAGTGTAGAGTACTTCCAATCTCCCCAACTGATATAATCTATTACTGTTAGGGCGAGCGGACACTGAATACAAGATTGGATGCAATCTTCATCCTCCATAAAATCATTCATTTCGTCAATATTCGCTTGATGCCATATTGAAGCTTCAACCAGGTCTAAACTTGGTTCCATTATTGTACCTGTACCTGGAGCATGTTCTGCATCCAGCAGATGGCCATATTCGTGCGCCTGCAGAAGGGCTAGGTCGTAGAAATTTGTTGCAGAGAATCGTTCCAGAACAGCCCATTGATAAATCCCAATATCACCACATGTGCCTCCAATGTACGCTCGTCCAATCGTGCCGTAATCACCATCGTTATGTAAATCATGATTTGACCACAAATGGCCTATATCATCAGAAGAGAAATACGAATCGGCCCAATCACCAAAATCATCGATCAAATCGTTAACATCAGTTTCTTGTCCCCAAGGGTTAGCTGCATTTGCCGGATCGGTCACCATAAAAAAATCATCTACAATAAAATCCAAATCAAAATCATCAAAAAAGGGCTCTGCCACATTCAAAACGGTCAGATTGAAGTCAAGCAACAGGTCAACGTCTTCATACTCCTGCCACATCTGATTGTCTGTAGCAAATGAAACCTGGAGTTCCCGACATGAAAATGTTCTTGGATTACTGTAAGGTGAATTATTTTTAGGATCAGCTTGAGGATTAGTCCTTTGATCCTGCTTCTTTTTGTGTGGCGTTGCGCATTGGCCAAAGGGAAGAGAAACAATATCAGAATTTTTAAATAGAACAACCAGATTGGGATTAGCGTTTCGGTCAAAATAACGGATAGGTTGAACGAATGTCAGATTTTCGCCATCCGGTATCATTGCTATAAAATTTTTTTCACTAATGGTGAACCTGGCCTCAACATTTGTTTTTATACTATATCCAATATATGTTCTACAAGCCCGATTAAAATCAAGTGGGACATAGCTTCCATCGCGCTTTGTCGTACCCCTTGCTTCAGGACTTAATATAGTGTTTTCATATAGCGTCCAATCGAATACTTCATTGCCCATAACGAGTTTAATCGAGACGGCGAAAGAATGTTTGTGTACGTATTTATTTATTTCGGTAATTGGAAGTTCGTACACTTGATAGCTTTTGAAAGCTGCAGTAAGTTGTTGATCTCTATAGGAAACAGGTGTTGCGCGAAAGGTTTGCCCAATAATCGAGACTTGGCCGATGACTATCCACACCATGAAAAAAAGACAAATAGTTCTCATGTTACTTGTTTGATACGCTTTTGAGTTGATCAATCTGTTCCTGGAGGTGAATGACATAAAGTGTGAGTTCTTCCACTTTTTCCAATAACCTTCTATTCATCTCCCCAACTTCAAACCCATCCTTTTCTACCTCAGAAGCCTTTGGAATATTTGGCAAGTGATTATTGGTTTTGATGAATGTCTTTAATTCATGCAATGGCGCTAACGCATAGTCTTCGGCGAATACATAGTCCGGCCAGTTCGCTGCCAATTCAACCTTCAGTTCTTCACAAATAATTTTTCCTGTCACTGTCAGTTTGTAGCTATCGGCTGTAGATAACATATTGCCGATGGCAACCTGAGCGCCATCCAGATGTACTTTGTTAGTAGAGTGGATATAGAGTTGATCTGTGAGTTGTTGGACTTTGGATCTATAGGCGCCATTATACCAAAGACCCAAATAGGAATTGTTACCATCAATGCCTATTGCCTCATTACTCTGGAATACTCTAATTCGGCCATTTACATCTAGTTTTGCTAATGGATTACCAGTATTGATACCTACATTTCCATTCGCATCAACATAAAGTTTATTGGACGAACCCACTCGTAGGTTGCCACCGTCGTACTGAAGATTTAATGTTCCCCCAAGTCCATTGCTTCTGGCCTGTATTTCATTTCCATCCATGACCATATTGGTTCCATCTTTTCGTCCCAGATGGAATAAACCATCATCTGTAAGACTAACATCATTGCCGTATGGGATATATAATTTAGTAGAAGGTATGACTGGATCCGCATTAGCTCCAATAGAGACTACGCCACCTACTTCGTTTAATCTGAGCCGGTTCGTTGACCCATTATTTCTGGCCTGGATTGTATTTTCATCCATGACTATATTTTCATCCGAGGTTAGCCCAAGTAAAAGATAGCCATGTGTGCCCAGGCCGGCAAGTGCCCCGTTAGTGATATGAAGGCGTGTGCCGGAAGCTGTGACGCCGGTATTTCCAATTCTGACTGCTCCTCCATCTTGTTGAAGAAATAAGGGTGAAGCAGCACCATTATCCCTGGCGAGGATTTCATAATTGCCGAAAGCAATATTTGCGCCGGTACCATTGCCGAGCATCATGTAGCCGTTTTCCGTTGTATAATTTGCATAGCTGCCGTCGGTGATATGCAGGCGCGTGCCGGAAGCTGTGACGCCTGTATTTCCAATTCTGACCGCTCCTCCATCTTGTTGCAGATAAAGCGGTGAAGCAGCACCATTATCCCTGGCGAGGATTTCATAATTGCCGAAGGCAATATTTGTGCTGGTGGCACTGCCGAGCATCATGTAGCCGTTTTCTGTTGTATAATTTGCATAGCTGCCGTCGGTAATGTGCAATTTTGTGTTGTCTGCAGTAGTACCGGTTTCACCCATTCTGACTACCCCGCCATCCTTTTGCAAAAAGAGTGTTGCAGGTGCACCAGCATTCCTGGCTAGGATGGATGTCCTGCTGAGCACGAGGTTAATTTCAGACTCTTTACCCAACAACATATACCCATTGTGACTGTAATCGGCAAAGGTGCCCTGATCCACATGAATGCTGGCTTTTGGAATAGTAGTGCCAATCCCTACCTGCCCTATCGTATCTACAGCCACGCGATCTGTCCCGTTCATCCGAACAAGCAACTTTCCCCCCGTATTCCCGGAATTCGTTCCAATGCGAACATTGTTGCCAGACAGTTGAAAAAATCCTTTGTTCACAGCACTACTTTGCAATTGAAGAATTGAAGAAGGGTGATTGATAGTGATTGCGTTTCCTTCTGTCAATAGATTGCCTACCAGATGTAATTTTGATGAAGGGCTAGACGTGCCAATGCCAACATTGCCGACCAGATTGTGATATTGATCATCGGCAACAACGGTCCAGCCTGTAGAGCCTCCTCCACCGCCAATTTCATCTGCTCTTGCTATTCTTTTCCACAGGGAACCATCATAAAAATAAATGCCTGATGCATTTGTGCCGGAGGTGTTGGTTTGATATACCAATAGGCCGGTCGTAGGGCTGCCGATCGCAGTTCGTTCTGCTGCTGTCATACGTGGAAAAAGAAAACCTTTTGTTGTGCTTTTTACTTCGAGTACAGCACTGGCATGAGGTGCAGCACTGGTGCCAACACCCACGCTACCTGAATTGTTATTGTATTGATCACTTCCTGCTATGGTCCATGATAACAAAGGG
>JBBKWA010000144.1:0-6611 GCA_037968695.1 Saprospiraceae bacterium | reverse complement strand
ACATGCCACAACAAGACTGGAATCAATGCCTCCGGAAAGAAAGGCCCCGATAGGTACATCAGATACCATGCGCAGTCGCACCGCATCGATAAACAACTCTTTTACTTTTCCTTTGGCAGCAGAATAGTTGTCATCTACCGGTGAGCTGTGATCATAACTCCAATACGATGTGATTTTTATTCCACCATTTCTTATGATTCCATAATGTCCAGCCTCCAAACGCTCCACTCCACGAACCAATGTATGGCTGCCCATCGCTGCCTGATACATTAAGTACTCCCCCAAACGATCTGTATCCAGTTGCCTGGAAATCATTCCTGATGCCAGGACACTGCGAAGTTCGGAACCGAATACAAAGTGCCGATCTGTAAAAGCATAATAAAATGGTTTCTTCCCGACACGATCTCTCGCCACAAACAAAGCTTCCTCCACTGTATCCCACAATGCGAAGGCAAACATGCCATTAAACTGATCCAGACACTTCACCCCCCACGTAGCATATGCAGCAAGTATCACTTCTGAATCAGAACTCGTTTTAAAAGCATATACTGTGAGCTGCTGCTTGATATCTTTATAATTATATATCTCGCCATTGTAAACGATCACATAACGCCCCGTACTATCCCACATCGGTTGATTAGCACTTTCATGCAGATCAATAATGGATAATCGACGATGGCCCAACGCAATCTTTTCATTCACAAACACACCTTCAGCATCCGGACCACGATGTGCTATGCGATCCGTCATCAATTGAATGGCAGTATCCTGCCTCTCTGAATCCCTAAGATTTAATATGCCGGCTATGCCGCACAATGGTTACTTATTTAGTGATTTGGTGATTGCAAAATATGTGATCTGGTGATTGCCGCTAGAAAATGTGTTTAGCGCTAAGCCTGCGGCTCGCTGTTTAGTCATGTCGCCTGCGGCGACATTAGTTTAGAAGGTTTAGTTTTTTAACCTTTCTGTTTCAAAAAGAAAAGTCAGCTATAAAGAAATATTAAACCTAAACTATCTAAACTCTTCGCTCTATGCTCTATGCCCTTTGCTCTATGCTCTATGCTCTCCCGCTGAGCATCCGCCTCAGCTCCCGTCCCGATCCCGTCCCGATTGATCGGGATCGGGACGGGAATCGGGAGGCAGGGATCTCCGCTACGCTACGATTTTCTCTTTTAAAACCAGTCCTTATTTATCAAGTCAGTGTAAACACTTTTTATTCCATCTTCAAGTGGAATGGTTGACTTCCAGCCCATCTGTGTCAAGCGAGTATTATCCATCAACTTGCGCGGTGTACCGTCAGGTTTAGAACTATCGTTTATTATACTTCCTTCAAAACCAACGATTTTCTTGACTAACAAAGCAAGATCTATAATTGATATTTCATCACCCGTACCTACGTTTACAAATTGGGCTTCATTATAGTTTTGCAATAGAAACAAGGAAGCATCGGCTAGGTCATCGACATGCATAAATTCGCGTAGCGGCGTTCCTGAACCCCATATGACAACTTCTTCTGTTTCAGTCTTCTTCGCTTCGTGAAATTTTCTAATCAATGCTGGTAAAACATGAGATCCCTGGAGATCATAGTTATCATTTGGTCCATAAAGATTAGTAGGCATTGCGGAAATAAAGTTGCATCCGTACTGACTTCGATAGGTTTCACAAAGTTTGATGCCTGCAATTTTAGCAATGGCATAGGGCTCATTCGTAGGTTCTAATAATCCGGTTAGTAAAGACTCCTCCTTCATTGGTTGTGGAGCATTTTTGGGATAAATACAAGACGACCCCAGAAAAAGTAACTTTTTAGCACCTGTAAGAAAGGAGGCTTGAATGATATTAGCTTCTATCATCAAGTTGTCATATAAAAACTCAGCCCGGTACTTATTGTTTGCCAGAATACCACCCACCTTTGCTGCTGCCAGTATGACATATTCCGGGCGCTCTCTTTCAAAAAAAGAAGTGACATGTTCCTGAAATCGAAGATCGAGTTCAGCAGATGTTCTACCTATAAGGTTGCTATATCCTGCTTTGTTTAACTTTCGATAGATCGCTGATCCGACCATACCGGTGTGTCCTGCGATGTATATTTTTGCTTTCTTGTCCATACTTTTTTTACCCCTAAATCCCCTAAAGGGGACTTTCCTTTAATTAAGTTTATTCCTTTTACTACCTTTTTTATCCATCAATCCTCTAAAACGGAATTCTCAGTTAAAAGAATGATATAAATCGCTTGACTTCAATCCCGAATGCCAGTAATTTTATTTTAAAACCCAACATGCGTACAAATATGCATTTCGGTGCTATCAAAAAGACTTTTGAATTTGCAGCTTATTTGCGCAAGCATATGACTCCATCAGAAACGATATTATGGCAACGCTTTCGAAACAAATCACTTGGATACAAGTTTAGACCACAACATCCGATTTGGAGGTTCGTAGTTGACTTCTATTGTCACGAGCTTAAGTTAATTATTGAAGTTGATGGTTGCGTTCATGCCATTGAAGAAATAAAATTAAATGACATTGATAGAGAGAAAATATTAATTGATTTTGGCTTGAATATAATTCGATTTTCCAATGAACAAATTCGTGATGATATAAATAATGTGTTAGATCAAATAAAAACCACAATCATATAAATCCAACCTCTTAAAAGTCCCCTTTCCGAAAGCACTGAGGCTTTTGGACGCGGTAGGGGATTTAGGGGTAAACCATTTCAAAAACTAAACCTTCTAAACAATTTCACCGCAGGTGACAATACTAAACTTTCTAAACTCTTCACCCCCCCGCTGTATACGCCTTCGGCTAACAGCAGGGTCTTCGCTTCGCTGCGACTTCCGCCTCCCGATCCATCGGGAGCCTCTTCCTATTCATACTCATTCCTAACCACAAATCCTTCCCGCTTTAAAAGTGCAAGGCGCTGAATATGCTCTATATCGGCCAACACCATCTCCTTACACAATGTTGTCACATCACATTTTGGTGTCCATCCTAATTTTTCTTTTGCTTTAGTCGCATCCCCAACTAACAAGTCCACTTCTGTCGGCCGATAATAATTATGATCCACTTCAACTAAAAGATCACCAATTTCGAGTGCACATGTTGAACCTACCACTGCTTCAAATCTTTCATTGTCTATGGAGGAAATGCTTCCCTTTTCATCTGAACCGGTACCTGAAAAAGCCAGTTGAATGCCAATTTCGCTAAAAGCCATTCGAATAAAATCCCGCACCGACGTGGTCACGCCTGTAGCGATGACCCAGTCTTCTGCCTCATCATGTTGCAGTATCTTCCACATCACCTCCACATAATCTTTCGCATGCCCCCAATCGCGTTTCGCATCCAGATTTCCTATAAACAACCGATCCTGCAACTTCACTGCAATTTTTGCTACCGCTCTGGTTATCTTCCGAGTGACAAAAGTCTCTCCCCGCAATGGGCTTTCATGGTTAAACAATATTCCATTGCAAACAAACATATCATATGCTTCCCTATAGTTGACAGAAATCCAAAAGGCATAAAGCTTCGCTACCCCATATGGAGACCTTGGATAGAAAGGTGTTTTCTCTGTTTGTGGTATCTCCTGTACCTTTCCATAAAGCTCAGATGTAGACGCCTGATATATTCTTGTCTTTTTTTCTAAACCAAGAATACGTACCGCCTCCAGGATACGCAATGTACCGATGCCATCTACGTCCGCAGCATATTCCGGTGCTTCAAAACTGACTTTGACATGAGACATCGCACCAAGATTATATATTTCATCAGGCTGAACTTCCTGAATGATCCTGATAATGTTGGTAGCATCTGTTAAGTCACCGTAATGCAAAATAAAATTTCGATTATCCACATGTGGATCCTGTTATAAATGATCAATTCTTGACGTATTAAACAGTGAACTCCTTCGCTTAATACCATGGACGATATATCCTTTTTTCAGAAGAAGCTCGGAAAGGTACGCCCCATCCTGCCCTGTCACGCCGGTTATCAATGCTATCTTCATAAGCTGTCTTTCGGTTTTTGAATAAATTGAAATAGTTTACGCAGCGGTTTAAGCCACACTGTAAAAAAGTAAGGTCGTAATTGATTCACACGCCATGCCTTTCGATCTTCTCTGTTGGCCAGTAGACGATTTCGAAACGTTGCATTACTCATACCCCCAGATCTCATTTTAACCAGGACCTGTGGAAGGTAGCTAACGGAAGTCTTTTCTTTATAAAGAAAGCGCAACATAAGTTCATAGTCAGCAGCAGATTTCAATTCACTATTGAAAAGTCCAAATCTGTTATACACTTCACGGCGAACAAAGAAAGTAGGATGAGGAGGCATCCAGCCAAAAAGAAATTTTTCTGGTTTCATTATTCCTGCAATCCATGTGCGTTGTACTTTGTTGGTTTGATCTGCATGTACATAGACCAGGTCACCATAAAGAGAATTTGTGTGATCCGTCTCCATGCATTCTACTACTTTTTGAATCACATCATCAGAAACGTAGAAATCATCTGAATTCAAAATCCCAATGATCTCCCCTTCTGCCAAACTCAACCCTTTGTTCATGGCATCATAGATGCCCTGATCCTTTTCGACCACAATCTTTGCCACATGAGCATACTCCTTGACAATGGAAAGCGTGTCGTCTGATGATAACCCATCGACGATGATATGTTCGATGTTTGGATAATTCTGGGAGGCAATCGCCTCCAAGGTATCACGGATCGTTTTTGCGCTGTTGTAGGTAGCGGTGATGATAGTAACTAAAGGCAATTGGTGTGACGAAGTTAATTCCATCTCCTTAGTTCATCTTCTTTCGCTCGATGATAATATTCTCTAAAACCAACATATCCATATTTGTTCTTCGAAAGCAATCAAGTGCTTCTAACGGACTGTTAACAATCGGTTCATTCTCATTAAAGGAGGTGTTGAGCAAAACCGGTACGCCTGTTTTCTTAAAGAAAGCCTCAATCAGTTGATAGTATCTTGGGTTCACATCGTGCTCTACGGATTGCAGTCGGCCCGTGCCATCAACATGGGTTACGGCTGGAAGTATGCTTTGTTTTTCTTTTCGAATAGGGAAAACTTTTTCCATAAAGGGCACGCTATCATTCACTTCAAAATATTCGTCCACATGTCCTGATAAAATAGAAGGTGCAAATGGTCTAAAGCTTTCCCTGCGCTTTACCTTCGCATTGAGCAGTTCTTTTGCATCTTCCCTTCTGGGATCCGCAAGTATTGATCTTGCCCCTAATGCCCTGGGTCCGAATTCTGCCCGTCCATTAAACCACCCTACGACGCCTCCATTGATGAGGCAATCCGAGACTACATCGAAAAGGATTTTATCTTCCTGCTTTATATACTGCACATCCTCTTTTTGAAGCATTTTCTCTATTTCTTCATTGGAAAAATGACTGCCTGTAAACGCACTTCGTATGGTTTCGTTTCTTTTCTTATTTAAAGTTTGGTGATGCACGAATAATGCCGCACCCATTGAAATACCTGCATCATGCCCTGCACTCGGGATATAAACATTTTTGAAAGGCGTGTTCCTCGTTATCTTACCATTCGCAACAGAGTTTTGCGCAACCCCCCCTGCAAGACAAAGTGTTGTTAAGTTGGTTCTTTTATGCAGGCCATGAAGAAGATGGAAAATAATCTCTTCTGTGTATCGCTGAACAGAAGCAGCAATATCTTTATGAAATTGAGAAAGAGGTTCGTTTTTACCTCTTTCAGGACCAAATAAATCTGCCAGCTTTGGACTGTACAATTGATCCACACGTGGTATATGATCATCTCCGTAAGAAATTACATTCCCACGGGTAACACTAAAGTAGGAAAGATTAAGCTCAAACAAACCATCATTTGTAAGTTTGACCACATCACTTAATTTATTTGTGTATTGCGGGTTGCCATATGGGGCCAGACCCATGATTTTATATTCATCGCCATAGTGAGGAAATCCCAGATACTGCGTGAACGCAGAATAAAACACGCCAATGGAATGTGGGAAATCTATGGACATAATTTCTTCTATACTTGCTCCGTTCCCCATCCCAAGCATGGTGGTTGTAAAGTCTCCACTGCCATCAATTGAAAGTAGTGCTGCCTCCTCATAGGGTGAGGCATAAAATGCGGACGCCAGATGTGCGTGATGGTGTTCCACGTTGTGTATTTTTCTTTTTACCCTTTCTTCGTCAACGCCGGGAAAAAGTATTGCAAACTCTTTAGAAATAGAGGCAATTTTCTTAGCATTCAAAAATCGGTTTTGAATAGCTCTTAAACCGATACGTGGGTGTGCGGCAGCAAAGAATAGTTTCTTTAATATTTTTGCTTTGGGGTCCCTTCCAATAGCGATATGGTCTACCTGGTCGATACTTATTCCGGCATCCTGAAGACAAAATTTTATCGCCTCAGATGGAAAACCAGCCCAATGCTTAACTCTTCTGAATCGTTCTTCTTCACTCGCGGCAATCATGACGCCATCCTTAAACAATGCGGCTGAAGAATCTGCATGGTAGGCGTTAAGCCCTAATATATACATATGTTGTTTTGAGTTTCAAATAATATAATTGTTATAATGTAACGCCAAATTTTTCCTCGATAATTTGCTTGATCGGC
>JBBKWA010000143.1:0-8860 GCA_037968695.1 Saprospiraceae bacterium | reverse complement strand
ATGCAAGGCGATGAAAAGAAAGCGATGGGGCTCCTTAACACTTTTAAGGGGATTCTGGAAGACAAGGTCCCTTCCCATTTAGGAAGGATTGTACAGTACTTTGGCGATGGGTGTATATTAGCTTTTGAAAGTAGTACCGATAGTGTAGAATGTGCCATTTCCTTGCAAGGAGCCTTTGGGGCCTCAGAAATACCCGTTCGAATAGGTATTCATTTGGGGGATGTCGTCTTTACCGATGATAATGTTTTTGGTGATGGCGTTAATATCGCCTCGCGTATTGAGTCTCTTGGAATTCCTGGGGCCGTTCTGATATCAAAAGCTATTCGCGATCAAATTGCGAACAAGGCGGAGTTCCTTTTAGTTTCCCTTGGGACCTTTGATTTCAAAAACGTGGATGGCCCTTTAGAGGTTTTTGCTTTATCAAATAATAACCTGGTAGTACCAGATCGGGCACATATGTCAGGTAAGCTAAAACCAGCAAAACCAAAGAAGGCTAACCGTCTCTTTCAGGCCGGTATTTTGCTTGCTGTACTGGCTGTTGGGTTTTTGATAAAGGGAATGTTTTTTCAAAAAGCTCCAGCTAACTTTCCCATTAAATCGCTCGCCATCTTACCTTTCGAAAACGCTGATAAAGATTCCACCTTAAGCTTCTTGTCTGATGGTATTCCTGAAAACTTAATTAATAGTATGTCCGCCTTAGCCGGCGTAAAGGTCTTTGCGCGCTCTGCTATCTTTGGCTTGACGGATGCCCAACGAACGACAGAAAGCCTTCATCGATTGTTAAAAGCTGATGCCGTTCTCACAGGACAACTACATAAAAAAGGAGATGGATACTATCTCAATTGTGAGCTTATTGATGCGCAAACCCAAAGTTTGCTTTGGGGAAATAAATACGAATTAAAAATTACTGATATTTCTAGTATTGAGGAATCTATTTTTCTTTCCTTACACAAACCGCTAAACCTTAAGGCGGATAAAGCAAATCAGAAAAAACACAAAGTTGATCCGGCGGCGTATGCTGAATATCTGAAGGGTCGACACATGAGTTATGGTTCAACCTCTGAGGAATCTGAACGTGCATTGTCTCATTTCAGAGAAGCCATACGTATTGATCCTAAATACGCTCAAGCCTATGCTGGTATCGCGAATGAAAAAGTGGTTCAAACACTTTTTTCCACGGCATCAAAAAAAGAAATTTACAACGAAGCGAGAACCGCGATTGAGGCAGCAAAAGCGCTCGACCCAACGATCTCCGACATCTACTCAGCGGAAGGATCATTACAGTTTTATTATGAATGGGACTGGAAGGGCGCAGAGGCCTCGTATAAAAAAGCACTCGAGTTGGATTCCGCAAACCCTATAAATTATATTCGTTACTCTGCAGCACTTGGTGCCTTGGGTAAATACGAGGAGTCTCTTCTCCTCGCGGACAAAGCAGTAGAGCTGGACCCTGTATCCAGATCAAGTCTTCACAATCTTGGTTGGACAAATGTGATTGCTGGTAATTTCAAGAAAAGCACAGAAGCCTTTGGCAAGGCATTGGAGCTTCACCCCAACTGGGTCTGGGGACATGTCAAGAAAGCATATGGTCACATGTTCTTAGGAGAGTGTGACGAAGCGCTTGCCTTAAGCAATAAGGCTCAGGAACTACTTTCTCATGGTTGGGGCTCTGAGTTATTGCAATGTACTTTTGCTTTTACAAATTCATATTGTGGTAATCCGGATGAGGCCAATAAAATCATTGGTCGCTTTTTGGAATATGCCGAAGAGAATACTGTTGAAGATCCATACAACCTTTCCCTCATGTACTATGTGAAAGGCGATTATAAAAATGCAATAATTTGGGAAAATAAAACCGTTGAAGGCCGCTACCCCTCTTCATACCTAATGAATATATCGGTCTTTTATGATGATGCGTTTTTCAACAGCCCGGAACATCAGAAGCTGCTTCGAGAAATGGGGCTTTGATAAAAAGCATAATTCTTATCCATAATAAAAATGAGTAGCCAAGACCTGCCAGAGGACATATCTTTTCGAATAGCAGAACAGAAAGATCTCCCTGCATTGAAGTCACTGTTTGTTGACACAATAACTGCTGTTTGCCACAAAGACTATTCTCCCGAACAAATAAAAGCCTGGACTGCATCTGTCGAAAAAATACAACGATGGACTGATTTGCTTAACGATCAATTTGTGCTTGTAGCTCAAAAAACAAATACGATTATTGGTTTTGCTTCGCTAAAAGATGGAGAATATCTTGACTTCTTTTATATCCACAAAGCCTTTCAGGGACAAGGCATAGCTAAACATCTTTACGCTCAAATCGAAAAGGAGGCTATTCACCAAGGAGCAAAAACCCTCACATCCGATATCAGCATTACGGCCAAACCATTCTTCGAATCGCGTGGTTTTGTTTCCCTGAAAAAACAAGTAAATCAAATTCGGGGTGTTGAACTAATTAACTACAAGATGTCAAAAACATTAGCGTCGTAGCTAACCACTTTTACTTTTCAACTTAACGCACAAGGTCTCCCTTTAGCCGCATAAGTTCAGTCTCCGCCAATTTCGCATTATATCGCGCATTGATCAAACGATTATAAGCATCATTAAGGCTTTTCTCCGCCTCTCTCAATTGTAAAAACGTTGTTGAACCCAACCTATAGGTTTCCAGCGTAATGTCTACATTTTCTCTAGCCAGGAGAATATTGGCTTCTTCAAGCGCCAGCAATTCCAGTTGCAACTGATAAAGATTGAAGGCATTAATGATATTGACATTAAGTCTTGACCGTTCGCTCCTATAAGCAAGTGAAAGGTATTCTATGTCCAGTTTGGCATGTTGTATTTGGCGGTGTGTGTTTCTATAATTGAGAATTGGAATCGTGGCAGTAAACCCATAGCTCAACCCTTTGTTTTGATTATACACCGGAAGAAAAGGATTCAGTGTTATATCATTATTTGTCCTTCGAAAGTTATACGCTGAATTAAATTCTATAATTGGAAATTGTTCAGCTTTAATTTCCTTTAATGACAACCCGGCAATATCGAGGTTCTTTCTGCTCAGCTGAAGACCTGGATTGCTTTGTTCAAGATTATTTTGAATTTGTTCCAAGGTAATTCGAGCATTAATGGGAATGGAATCGCTCACGACATAATCTGAGACCATCTGATTCTCCTGACCCTCAGGGAGTGGATTGATGAGTTGGTTCAATCGCTGCTTTAACTCTTTTATATACGTTTCCTGTTGTAGCTTGGATGATATCTGGGCGTTAAGATCTATTTGACTTTGCAGGTATTCCGGCTTTGTTCCAAGGCCGACGTCAAGCTTGCGCTTTGACAAATCAACGCGCGTTTGGTTGATACTCATTTGTTCTTCTATCGCTTTGAGTTGTTGCTTCTGTCTAACGATAACATAGTAGGTCTCTATCACCTCCGCAACCGTGTTGACTACCTGGCCTTTTAGTTCCAGCGCGCCAAGTTTTACATACTCCTCTGCTTTGCTTTTGAGGGCAAACATTTTCATCCCATCAAACAATGTCCAGTTTAGCGAAATCGCAGCATTAATGGTTCCTATTTTTACATCGCCGGTATTTTGTGTTCCGTCAGCAAATTCCTGATCCTGGTTATTAATTGTCCGGCTATTGCCAAGCACTGCATTGATCCTGGGGAGGAAGACTACGTTGCGATAGGTATAATCCAACCCAAGGCGGACAGAGTCTGCTTTTGCGAGTCGTATGTCATAGTTCTTTTCAAGCGCTACAGCAATTGCATCTTCCAGCGAAAGCACTGGTTGGCCATTCGCCACCATAGGCGCTGCGATAATAAAAGCAAAAAGGCCCAGACCTCTGAGTTGGTAAAACAAACTACGAATGAAATATTCCCTTACTCTATTCATGACCTTCAATACTTTCTGGTTCGGCAATAGCGGCTTCAAACGTGCTTACTTTCTTCTTTGAAGACAAATAGGCATAAAGCGCCGGCACAATGTATAGTGTCAGTACCAAAGAAAAAATCATTCCTCCAATGATGACAATACCTAATGGAATTCGGCTGGTGCCAGCAGAACCAATAGACAACGCAATTGGTAGTGCCCCAAGGGAAGTCGCCAATGTGGTCATCATAATAGGTCTTAATCTACCCACCGAAGCATCTATAGCCGCAACGATTTTTTCTTCGCCCTTTCGTCTTTTTTGATTGGCGAATTCCACAATTAAGATTCCGTTTTTAGTAACCAATCCAATTAAAAGAATAATGCCAATTTGTGAAAAGATATTTAACGTTAAATCAAAAGCCCACAAACTAAGTACAGCTCCTGCCAACGCAAGAGGAACCGTAATCATTATAATAATAGGATCTAAAAAACTTTCAAACTGCGCGGACAATACCAGAAAAACAAGGATCAATGCAAAAATAAAAGCAAACGAAATATCCGATGAGCTTTCTGCAAAATCACGCGAGGAACCACTTAGCGTTGTTCTAAACGTATCATCAAGAACGACATCCGCAATTCTGTCCATTTCAACGATTCCATCGCCGATTGTTTTGCCTGGCGCAAGGCTTGCCGATATGACCGCGCTCTTAAATCTATTGAAGTGATAGATTGTGGGTGGATTGGCCAACTCCTCCATTTGTACGAGGTTGTCCAGTTGAATTAATTCTCCTCGATTATTTCGAACAAAAAATGATTTTAGATCCATAGGCGAATCCCGATCTTCTCGTTCTACTTGTGCAATCACTTGATATTGCTTTCCATCTTTGAGAAAATAACCAAACCTTCGTCCACTTAAAGCAAGCTGAAGTGTATTGCTGATATCAAGCACTGAGACGCCAAGTTCATTGGCTCTTAACCGGTCAACTGTAATCTGAAGTTCCGGTTGATTAAATTTTAAGTTTACATCAGAGCGCAAAAAGACCGGGCTCTTATTTACCTCTTCCATAAAAAGAGGGATTTTCTCTTTAAGCTTGTCAAAATTGAGGTGTTGCAAAACATATTGAACAGGAAAGGACATTCGTCCGGAAAACCCAACACTTATGGTTTGCTCCTGAATTGGAAAAACACGAACGTCAGTTAACTGCTGAAACATTCTACCCATCTCCTTGGCAATATCGTCCTGGGACCGCTCCCGCTTGTCTGCATCTACCAGGCCCATCACTATAATCGATGAGTTGCTTCCCACGCCTGTTGAAAACCCTGGAGCAAACGAGAGAATAATGTTGTTTTCAGGAAATGAGGACATCAGCATCTCTGTCACCTGATAGGTGATCGCCTCCGTATTATCAAAATCCATTCCTTCTGGCCCGGTTATACTGGCTCGGATACGATTGCGATCTTCCAATGGTGCAAGTTCCGAGGGTATTCCTATTCCAATAAAATAAATGATGCCTCCACAGACTAGCACAATGACCAAGGCCATCCACCTCACCCTCATAAAACCTACCAGTGTCTTTCTGTAGAGATTTTCCATGCCCACAAAAAATGGTTCTGACCACAAGTAAAATTTAGAGTGTTTGTGTCCATTTTTTCGCGTCAGGTAAATATTTAATACCGGCGTTAGCGTTAGCGAAACAAAAGCGGAAATGAGCACAGCACTTGCCAGCACAATGCCAAATTCTCTAAACAACTTTCCTACAAAACCCTCCATAAAAATTAAGGGCAGAAAGACAATTGACAAGGTCAATGAAGTTGCGATGACAGCAAAGTATATTTCTTTTGATCCTTCCAGTGCGGCTTTATATTTATTCATGCCGCCCTCCATCTTTCTAAAAATATTCTCTGTCACAACAATTCCGTCATCAACCACCAATCCTGTCGCCAGGACGATCGCTAAAAGTGTCAGAATATTTATGGTGAACCCCATCATGTACATCACAAAAAATGCACCCAAAAGAGAAACTGGAATATCTATCAATGGTCGAAGCGCAATCGAAAATTCCCTGAAAAATAAAAAGATGATGATCACAACAAGACCAATAGCAATAATCAAGGTCTCCTTTACTTCTGTTAAGGCGTTTCGAACAAAAATAGTCCTGTCATAGCCTACTTCCAGTAAGATATCATTCGGCATGTCTTTGCGAATACTGATCAACCTTCTATCAATTTCATCTGCTATGTCAATATGATTGCTACCCGGCTGTGCCACCACGCCCATGCTTATGGCAGGAATATTGTTTTTTCTTGTGGAACTTTCTTCGTTCTCTCTTCCTAGCACAGCATACCCAACATCCTTAAAGCGAACGACCCCATTATTGTCTTCACGAATTATCAGATCATTAAAGTCCCTTTCTGAAGTAAGCTTCCCAAATGTTTTAATAACCAGTTGCGTTTCATTGCCCCTAATTTTTCCTCCGGGAAGCTCAATGTTTTCCCGGTCCATTGCTGATTTAATATCCGCAATGGTCATTTGATGCGCAGTAAGCTTTACCGGATCAATCCAAAGGCGCATGGATGCCCTTTGTCCATAGACAAAAATCGAACTTACGCCTGGAATCGTTTGGAGTTGTTCTTGCACCACATTCTCTGCATAATCTGTCAGTTCCATTAAATTCTTTGTCTGACTTTGTATCTGCAAATACATGATCGCCCCACCATCCGAATCAGATTTACTGATGATTGGAGGAGCATCTATATCCTGTGGAAGGTTACCCAATGCACTGGACACTTTATCCCGTACATCATTAGCTGCGCGTTCAAGGTCAACACCAAGGCTAAACTCAACAACAATTGTGCTTCTCCCTTGTGAACTCGTGCTGCTTATATTGACAACACCTTGAATGCCGTTGATTACTTTTTCAAGCGGTTCAGTAATTTGTTGTTCTATGATTTCTGCATTTGCCCCGAGATAGGATGTCTGCACGTTAATGACCGCCGGATCAATGGCGGGATACTCCCGTACACTTAGATACCGCTGACCAATCACACCAAAAATGATAATCAGAATAGAACACACCATCGCTAAGACGGGACGGCGGAGACTGAGTTCGGATAAATTCATTTAGGTAGTAATCACTATTAAACGTCAAATTATATTTTCAAACAAGCAATAACGTTACTCGGTTTGGTCTTCTTTCACCAAGTTTACTTCAAGGCCGGGCCTCAAAAACAAAATGGCGGATGTAATCACCGTATCTCCAGGATCAATTCCGGAAAGCACTTGAATATTGGTGCTATCCCTGGCTCCGGTAATAATGTCTTTTGCAAAAGATATTCCATTGCGATACAAATAAAGTTGCTTCTTTCTTCCAAGTAGAATTACTGCACTATTAGGCACCATCAAGGCCTCTGTGTTCTTTTCCAATACGATACTCACTTTAGCAAAAACACCGGGAATAAGCACAGGGTCTTTTTCCCTAACTGTCGCCCTAATAGCAAGACTTCTCGTCGCTTCATCTATCATTATCTCAGAGGCGATCACGGAGGCTGAAAACCTTTTGTCAGACCCATCCACGACAAAAGAAACCGGCAGTCCCTTTTTTAATTTTGCGCCATAGCGCTCGGGTACATTAAACTGGATTTTTAAGTTGTTGACCTGGCTGATGGTGGTTAATATCATAGCGGGTGTAATGTAGGCGCCCGGACTTACGTTTCTAAAACCAAGCTTACCGGAAAACGGAGCTCTGATTTCCGTCTTTCGGATATCTTCCGTGATAATGTTCATGTCGGCCTTTAGGTTTAATACTTGAAGCAGACTAAGGTCATATTCTTGCTGACTGATTCCCTGAATTTTAACCAACTCGGCCTGCCGTTTCTCCGTTTGCTCAGCGATTTTAAGCTGAACTTCAAGTTTTTGCATCTGAGCCTGTAAATCTCCATCGTACAACTTCGCCATCAAATCCCCTTTCCCAACATTAGCGCCTTCTTTGATGTGCAGAGCAACCAGTCTTCCAGCGGACTCAGAACGAATTTCTGTAGACTCATTGGCCATCACCGTGCCCGGAACTTCAAGATCAGAAATCAATCCCTGTGGGGTGGCCACCATCGTCTGCACAGAGAGCTTCTCCTGGGTTGATGATGCAAGCGGTCCAGTGATCTTCTCTGCATCCTCTTTGCAAAAAAGAAAGCTCGAAAAAGACAACAGGATGAAGACCTTCAGATATGTTGGAAATGTTTGCACTAGAATTGATTTGCGATTATTTAGTTTAAAAATACATTCTAATTCAAATCTTGGGACATGAAATAGATAACTGTACGTTTAGAGACCACTAATGAACATGTGATGGGGATATAAGTTACATCGAATAGGCACAAATTAGAGATAAATGCCGCCATATTGATTCTCAACGCTTCTACTACTCTTCTAACGGAAATGTCCGATATCTACTTTTTATACCATGAATGAAATAAATTGAAGTGCTTATCTTATGCATTGTTTTCGTCTGGTGTTCCTAAAAATTGTGCTTTTATGACCTCTTGGAAGAGAAGATCTTTTGTCAGAAATACTGCCTTGGGCATGCTTTCAGCTGCAATTCCATCGGCTTTGTCACCTATACTAATGAACAAAATTATTCCACCTGATCCCCGCTTCAAGATTTCGCTTGCGCAATGGAGCCTGCACAGAACAATTAGAAGTGGCGAGCTCAATCATCTTGATTTTGCAAAAACAGCCGCTGAAGATTTTGGGGTTTATGCCATTGAGTATGTCAATCAATTCTTTAAAGACAAAGCGCTGGATGCTGCTTATTTGAAAGAAATGAATGATCGTGCCAAGGATCATGGGGTAACACAGCTATTAATTATGATCGATGGTGAAGGGGGGCTGGCAGAAACCGATGATACCATACGCAAGAAGTCTGTTGAAAATCATTACAAGTGGGTCGATGCAGCCAAAACACTCGGTTGCCATTCCATTCGTGTCAATGCCTTTGG
>JBBKWA010000142.1:0-2807 GCA_037968695.1 Saprospiraceae bacterium | reverse complement strand
GATTCTTTCTGAATTCCAATTCAATTCCACCAATTTTACCATTGTCTACATTGGCAAACTGAAATTCAGGGTTTGATGAATTGAGGTATTGCAAGCTGATTGGATTCTTAAAGGTTTTGTAAAATGTACTCACCGAATAGATTTCCCCCGGGCTCGTAAACCATTCCCATCGCAAATCATAGTTATTAATGTTGGTTGTTACAAGATTTGGATTGCCAATAAAGAATTGATCGATTAAGGGGTCAAAAGATGCAAATGGAGCGATCTCCCGAAGGTTCGGCCTGGCAATCGTTTGATTAAACCCGGCTCTTAAGTTCATATCCTCAGAAAGGGCATAAACCAGATTCAAGGACGGCAATACATCCGTGACTTTGATCATTCCGGTATTTGAACTATCCGGTGTTTCACCAATAATTTCGACAATTTTACTTTGAACAAAAATATCCGTGCTTTCCAATCTCGCGCCAGTTATTAATTTAAGATTATGGAGTGGAGAGACTGTAAACATCCCATATGCCGCGCTAACATTTTCATACCCGGCATAACTGTTCTCAATCCGGGTAGCTTCATTGATATAATTCCCTACGACATATCTTGATTTACCATTATTTGCTTTTTCCTGTCGGATAACACCCATATTGTCCTCACCAAAAAAAGCATCAAAGTCTCCTGTAAAACTGGTTGCAAACTGGGACGTAGCGACGATATAACGATATTCATCAAAGTTCCTATCCTTTTTACTTAAGTAGCCTCCAAACTTAATGTTACTGCCATCATTGCGTTGATTCAAGATCGGTAAAGTAAAATCTATTGCACCCATTTTTATGTCATCGTTTAATGAGCGCCAAAAATAAAATGGATCATTTACGTTGGCCAATGGAATACCTTCAATATTAGCATCAATATCTATTTGGCTTGAAAAGAACCTAAGATTTGGCTCATCCATATTGGCCTCGACGACACTTCCTCTCCACTCGATTTTCAGTTGTCCCAGGGACGGCAAACGATGTGTCCCTGAGATCTGAAAATTGGTCATTTGGCGTTCCTGCCACATTTGCGCACGGCCAACTTTATACGATGGCGCCAGAATATTATTGCCATCTTCTCCTATGATATAAGCCGAACTTTGTGCACTAGAATGGTTATAAATTGTATTGAATTCAATTGTATTTAAATCATTGAATTTATAGGCCAGGCCTAACAAACCATTAACGGTTGGCGATTTCGAACTCTCCGTCTTCAAGTAATCACCACTATTCATCAGCGTACCGGAGTTGATATCAAATACAAACCAGCTTGCATTTAATGCCTCAGGTCTGTGCTCGTAATCTTGTCTGAAAGTTCCTCCAACAATAAAGCCAAGTGAAGACTTCTTTCCGGTTTTAAAGCTATTGCCATAAGACAAAGAGACACCATAATCAAGACCTGACTTTTGGTGGAGCGTATCGAACTGATAATTCATTCCTTTAACGGCCTGGTTGATCGTTGAAGCGGCAAGGCTATCGCCAAATCGGGCGTCCAGCTCTGCATTTTTATCACCATAAAGTTGAAAAAGAGAATCAGAAAGAATTGATGGTCGTTCACGATCTTTTAGCCCATAACCAAACATATTATCATTCGTATGCTGATCTGTGAGAAAATCATTTCTCAGGTTATTCTGCCCATTGTAGCCAATGGCGACATTCAATGAGAAGGTCTCCTGCTCCGGAAAACTTTTTGTCTTAATATTAATGTTTCCACCTGTAAAGGTGCCTTGTTGATCCGGCGTAAAGGTTTTTGTTGCGACAATATTATCGAGCAGTTTCGTTGGTATAAGATCCAGTTGCGCGCTATTTCTATAGGGATCAAGACTTGGCATCAGAAGTCCATTCAATTGGGTTATAGAGTATCTGTCTCCTAATCCTCGGACGACCACATACTTTCCATCCTGAATGCTGGTTCCCGTGATTTTTGTCATCGCTGATGCGACGTTTCCAACCGCCAATCTTGACATTTCCTGATAGGATATTCCATCCTGAATATTGCTTGATTTACGTTGTAACATCAAGAGCGCATTTTCACTCCGTTCAATAGATTTGGCAGTCACAACAACTTCCTCCAGCCCTGTGGTTGAAGCGTCAAGGGCAATATCAAGAAATGTAACTTCATTTGCTTTTACAACAACATCAGAGACGACCTTATCGGCATAGCCCATATAAGTAAATCGAATGGTATAGGTCCCTACAGGCAATTGAACGGAATATCTCCCATCAATATCTGTTGTAGTGACCACCTCTGTCCCCTCGACTATAACGGGGAGTGAAATCATCGTTTCAGCATTTTCTTTATCGATCACAGTACCTGCCACTGTGCCTTTCTGCCCATACATGATGGCGGGAAGCATAAAGAGTAAAAACAGGAGATTTTTCATAGCATTAGTTTATTATCGTTAGTAGTGCATCAGTGAGAGAAAATGGTAATCGCATAATTGTTTGGTTTGTAAAAAACCCAAACAGGTGCACCCCCTCAAGTGCACCTGTTGAGCATTAATGATGAAAGAGGTTTTTTGATTATTCTTTAACAAATATTCTTCGTCCTAAAATGGACTGATTTGATTCAATGGCGATTAAATACATTCCGGAACTTAGTGCAGTAACATTCATTGGGAACTGAGACTGACCAGGCCCAAATGATGTTGCATAACTTTGTGCAACTGTTTTTCCGGACAGGTCAATAATTCTAAAATGAAGATCCAAAGCATTGACCAAATCGAAGGAAACATTTAAGGTCTCGCTTACCGGGTTTGGATATACATTCATCGTCCAGTC
>JBBKWA010000141.1:0-10647 GCA_037968695.1 Saprospiraceae bacterium | reverse complement strand
CTCCAAGCATCAGGATATCCACAGGGAACAGATTCCGTGAAGTGTCTTTTAGCTTGAAATTGATATAGCCCATCGTATGGGCAAACCAATTGATAATCACACCGTGAAATGGACCCATGATAGCATGAATTATAATCAATGGATATAACCACCAGGGTGCCCCCAGTGCAAAATATATCGCAACATATATCGCCACCCAGGCCAATCTAACGTAGCCATTGCAAGCAAAACGATCAAAAGCAGCCCAGTCTGGCATTTCTTTAGTGAACTTAGGATCTATGTCAATATTTCTTTCGTAAATATTCATATAGGTGACGCGTGTTCGCCACATCATCGCAAAAAGATTTGCATCGTATTTTGGGGAGTGCGGATCCAATTCAGTATCAGCATACGCATGATGCATACGATGCATAATACCATATGCTCTTGGACTTAAGTATGAAGACCCCTGGAAAATGAATGATAATATATAGAATATCTTCTCTGTCGTCTTATTCATTGTAAACATGCGATGGGCAGCATATCTGTGGTTAAAAAAAGACTGTGTAAACAAGGAAAGATACCAATGTGCTACTAATACTGCTAAAACCCACATAATTGATCTTATTATTTATTAAAATAAGTGTTTGGTGTAAAGATATTTCAATCTAAGCGATTTCAATGTATTAACTATGCAAATAAAAGACGAAGAAGTATGAAAACATACCTCAGGAGTACAGATCAGCCTGCTCGATTTGAGGGCACAAATGAGCGTGGACACACCGTATTTGTTGAAGGAAGTACTGAATTTGGCGGAAAAGATACAGCGCCTACACCAACAGAGCTACTGCTCATCAGCCAGGCGGGATGTACTGCCGTAGATGTGGTCACACTTTTAAAGAAAATGCGCCAACCTGTAAGCGATATTCAAATAGAATCTGAAGCGATGAGATCAGGACAGATTCCAAATGTATTGACCACTATACATCTTCATTTTAAGATTTATGGTGCGATAGAGGCAATAAAAGCCGAAAAAGCAATCACTATGTCTATCGAAAAATACTGTCCCGTTTCAAAAATGATCGATAAAGTGACTAGAATTACACACAGCTTTGAAATTATTTCCGAAAATCCTCGCTGAGTAAATATATATAACAGAAGCTATTAAATTTAAAAGTATAAGGTGGTGCATCTAAAAGGAATAGCGTTAATCGATCGCCTTAATGTAATTATCATTTTATTAATTTTAATCTTTAGAGAAAGACCCTCATTTTTATCGAATAAAAATTAAATTTTGACTTATTCACCGCTCACCGCTCACCTCATGTTAAGACGCCAGACTAGAAGATATCAGATGCCAGACATATGTTGTATTCGCCATGATAATTGCTTTTCCCTTCCTTCCGCCTATTTGTTCACGCTGAACTACCCAAAAATATTTAACGCAGAGGCAGTATGACACAAAAATTGCTTTTCTTGCCCTATGCCTTCCGCTTAAGCGGAACCCTATGCCCTATGCCCTATGTTTTTAACCGCTCACCGCTTAGCCTATGAATTGGGGAATTGACTTAGGGGGAACGAAGATTGAAGGTATTGTCATGGCCGACAAACACCCGGATAGTGTAATCGTCAGACATCGGATCAATACCGAAAGTGAGGGAGGATACAAGCATATTCTATCTCGAATAAAGGATCTTGTGGACCACTTAAAAAAAGAGTCAGGGCATCAACCAACGCAAATTGGGATTGGTACTCCGGGGACAACAGATCCGATTACAGGACGTATAAAAAACAGCAACACCATCTGCCTCAATGACCAGTGGCTGCAAGATGATCTTGAGAAAATACTGGATATCAAAGTGCGACTGGCCAATGATGCAAATTGTTTTGCCTTAGCGGAATATCATCTTGGCGTTATTTCACATGATTATCCGGATGCGAAAGTTGCGTTTGGCGTGATTCTGGGAACAGGGGTGGGAGGCGGAATTGTTGTGAATGGAAATATTCACAAGGGCCTTCACGGCATAGGAGGAGAATGGGGGCATCTATATCTGGATGACGTAGGCGGTGATTGCTATTGTGGTAGACGAGGATGTGTGGAAACCATTATTTCAGGGTCTGCCTTGCAACGGTTTTATTATGAAAATACCGGACTACATAAAAAGTTACCAGATATTCTTTCAGATAAGGAGTCCCATATGGCAGCAGAAGTAAGAAACAGGCTGATATTTTACTTTGGCAAAGCTTTAGCCCAGGTGATTAATATGCTAGATCCGGAGGTGATTGTTCTGGGCGGAGGACTAGGGCAAATTGATTTCCTTTATTCGGAAGGACGAGAAAGCATAGAACGGAATATTTTCAATCCTGTTTTAACCACTCCTATTGTGCGACCAATGCTTGGTGATAGTGCAGGTGTATATGGCGCTGCCTTATTAGTTTGATAACACGAATAGTGTCAAACATTATCCAATGTCATCCGTTATGTTGATGCGGTTGCTTATTTTACCCCCCAATTATGATAAAGACCCTAGATCTGGCGTACACTTATCCCGGCGAACAACCAATAAGGTTTCCTGACATTTCATGCGAGGTAAATGAACATATACTAATTCTTGGACCTTCAGGAACAGGAAAAACGACTTTGCTTCACTTGCTTGGTGGGTTACTGAATCCTTCTGAAGGAACAATTGTCATTGGCGATACAGCTGTTCATAAATTAAGGGGTCATGCATTGGATACTTTTAGAGGAAAAAAAATTGGCATTATTTTTCAAAAGCCACACTTTATTAGATCATTGACCGCCATCGAAAACTTGCAACTGACACAAACGTTGTCTGGCAATAAAAGTGATAGGGGGCAAGCACTTTCTTTGATGGAAAGATTATCGATTGTGGCGAAAGCCAATAGTATGACCCATAGTATGAGTATTGGCGAACAACAACGACTGGCGATAGCCCGTGCACTAATTAATAAACCAGCGATCATCCTGGCGGATGAACCTTCGTCTGCGCTGGATGATCAAAACTGCACGTTGATGATATCGCTTTTACAACAAGTGGCCAGTGAGCAAAAAGCGAACCTTGTGGTGGTCACTCATGATAGTAGAATAAAAAGCATGATCAGTAAAAAGATAAACTTGGTTTAACAGCATTCAGTCTTATTTCTATACACAGCAATCTATGAACATATTTACTTTAAGCTGGAAAAACATTGTTGCAAAGCCACTCAACAGCATGATGAGTGTTTTGCTCTTTGCTTTAAGTATAGGTCTAATTACCTTTTTAACCTTACTGAATGATCAACTCAAAAAAGGACTGGATAATAATCTTGCAGGCATAGATTTAGTCCTTGGCGCCAAAGGAAGTCCACTGCAGCTTATCCTCAATAGTATGTATCATATCGATGCCCCTACTGGAAATATCCCTATTGAAGAAGCGAGACCATTTTTAAACCCTAAGCATCCACTGCTATTAAGCGCCATACCCCTCTCTTTAGGGGACAGCTACGGAGCATACCGCATAGTGGGCACCCCACAAACCATTTTAACCTTGTATGATGCAAGGAGCGTGGAGGGAGGGCTTTATAAGGATGATTTTGAAGTAATTGTTGGCGCAACAGTCGCCAGAAAGTTGCATCTGCATATTGGAGAAGAATTCTATTCAACGCATGGTCTGGAAGAAAATCCGGATATGGCGCATGATCATGGTTCACCATTTAAGATTGTTGGCATCCTAAGTGCCACCGGAACAGTATTAGATCAACTTATTCTATGCACGCCACAAACCGTATGGAAGGTTCATGAGCATAATGCATCTTCGGAGCAAGAGGAAGAGGATCATAAAGAAGGAAGTCACACAGATCACAGTCATTCAACAGAAGGTCATGCGCATACAAGCATGCCAATTATTACTATAGATTCTTCTGAAGTGAAGGCACTTTCTGATTCTATAATTGCCTCCTTGATCACGCAGCCCGAAAAAGAGATCACAAGCATCCTCTTAAGATTTAGGAGCAGGACTAATTTTCAAGCGCTTACGCTTCTTCGAAATATTAATATGAACACCGGTTTGATGGCTGCCTCACCAGCGCTTGAAATCAACAGACTTTATGCCATGATGGGTAGCGGTACAGACGCATTGCGTTATGTCGCTATCCTAATTGCTATTGTTGCGGCAATCAGTATTTTTATTTCCTTGTATACCTCACTCAAAGAGCGTCGTTATGAAATGGCTTTGATGCGTGTAGGTGGGGCCGGGCCGGGTATGTTATTTCGAATGATAATCGGCGAAGGTTTATGGATTACCATCCTTGGTCTTCTTATTGGCATTGTTGCGGGTCATATTGGAATGGAGCTGGCTGGATCAATATTAGAACGCGGATACAAATATCAGTTTACCGGATTTTTATGGGTTGATGAAGAATACTATATCATTATCGGTGGATTCATTGTTGGCCTATGTGCCGCTATCTTACCTGCTTTTCAGGGATCACGTACTGATCTGCACAAAACCTTGGCTCAAGGATAAGCTGATTGGGCATTGCTAATAATCCGATAAAGTAAATTATTTATCTGTTTGATAGTTGTCTGACATAAACATTTCTATTGTCGGTTACCAGCTATAAATTGGCTAGCTTCGATTTATTATTAGGCGTCACTAAATTTCAGACATCAGACTCTAGACATTTAGAATTACGAGGAATAAAAAAAACCGTTCACCTTTAACCGTTGACCATTCACCATTCACCCTTTTAATATTACTCATCACCAAATCACAAATCACTCCATCACCAAATAACCCATCATGAAGCGCAAAGATTTTTTAAAAGGATTCAGTTGGCTTGGCCTGGGTGCATTAGCGCCAATATCAACAAGCTCTGCATCAACATCAGTAAAACTGTCAGGTCCTCAGCCACCAAACTGCACCCTTATTCCTTCTGAAACTGCCGGGCCATTTCCTTTGGATCTCACAGAAAATCAGACTTTTTTTAGACAAGATGTGCGTGAAGGAAGGGGAGGCGTAATCTTAAATCAAAAGATGAAAATTATTGGTGCTGACAATTGCCTGCCGATGCCAAATGTCCGTGTTAATATATGGCACTGTGAAAAGGATGGTTTGTATTCAGGTTATGGTGCAGAGCAAGGTGAAACGTATATGCGAGGTTATCAGATTACTGATGCCAATGGAGAAGTCAACTTTACCACAATACTTCCAGGTTGGTATCCTGGCAGAATCTGTCATATCCATTTTCAGGCGTATGTCAGCAGCGTTTATGCTGCTATTTCTCAGCTCACATATCCTATTGCGGAAAAGAATGCAATCTATGAAGCAAATGATGCTATCTACACGAAAGGAATTGATCCTTTAGGCTTTAATAATGATGGTGTTTTTGCTGATGGATATGCTTATCAGTTAGCAACATTAACGCCCAATGAAGATACAGGCGGTTATGACTCTTATCTCGAAGTGACTATTGAAGGTTCTGGATTGACTGGATTGGCAAAAGCAGAACCTGAAACTGGCGGCCTGTTTAAATTGAGACAGAATCAACCAAACCCATATATCGATCAAACTACGATTCCTTTTGAGTTGATTAAATCATCCGATGCGTTTTTGGAAATATGGGATTTTAGGGGACAGAAAATAACTGAACTTTCTCAGCGTGGTCTGCCAGCGGGCAATCATTCTTTTTTGGTGAATACGCAACAACTTGGTATTCCAATCGCAAGCTACGTATACCAATTGCGTGTAGAACATAATGGGGTAATTTATCGACAAGCAAAAGTGATGACAGCACTTTAGTGATAAGAGAAAAAAGAGAAAAGAGAAAATCGGAGCGAAGCGAAGACCCTGCTGTTAGCCGAAGGCGTATACAGCGGGGGTGAAAATCGCAGCGCAGCGGAGATCCCTGCCTCCCGATTCCCGTCCCGATCCCGTCCCGATTGATCGGGATCGGGACGGGATCGGGACGGGAGCTGAGGCGGATGCTCAGCGGGAGAGAAAAAAGCATAGGGCAAAAAGCATAGAGGAAAGTCTTATCTAAATGATGTCCCCTTTCAAGGGGACCGTCCGCAGGACGAGGGGTTCTAAAAGAGAAGAGAGAAAAACTTCCTTTGCTCCCGACAACAATCGGGATTGCGAGAAAAATAGATTTGGTAATAGGGCAAAAATGAAAACCACTAAAAAAACAAGATCATTATCTATGATGCTATATTTAACAATGCGCATAATTTCTCTCTATATACTAACTTGCTTTTGTATAATATTTCTATTGGCTTGTCAATCTGAACAACAGAAAACGATTGAGGAAAACCGGGCTGAATCTGAAATTGTAGTCGATATGAAATCAGATCCTGTCTTTGATTATGATACTACAAAATGGACGGAAATCGTTTCGGAAGATGGGTATATTATTGATATAAAATATGCCACGACGGACAATTTTGTTAAGGAGATAATATATCCTTGTGGTCGATTCTTTTTGAGACCAGAGGTGGCGAATGCGCTTGAAAAAGTTAGCGTTTTGCTTAAGGAAAAAGGATTTAAACTTATACTTTTTGATGGTTATCGGCCAAAGCCTGCGCAGCAAAAATTGTGGGATAAAGTACCTGATTCGAATTATGTCGCGCCACCCAGTGAAGGATCAATGCATAATCGGGGGGTCGCTGTAGATCTTTCATTGACGGATATGGACGGTAATGAATTAGATATGGGTACACCTTATGATTTTTTTGGGCCTAAAGGACATCATGACTACACTGATCTGCCAAAAAGTATTCTCGATTTGAGAAAGACACTGAAATCTGTGATGGAAGCAAATGGTTTTCAATCGATTCGCACAGAGTGGTGGCACTATTCTTACAAAGGAGCACCTTATCCTTTGGATGATTGGCAATGGCCATGTTTAAACTAGGGATTCCCCTGACAAACATAAATACCCTATTTTTGGCGTTCTTATCCCTGAAAATGCTTTTTAGCAATTGAAACTATACAATACATGAGTGCAGAACATACATCAGACGTACAGGCCATCGACGACTTAGCGGCTAAATATCACTTGCTCCGTAAGGAAATCGCAAAGGTTATCGTGGGCCAGGATGAAGTCGTCAAGGCCGTTTTAATTTCATTGTTTTCCAATGGCCATAGCCTGTTGGTCGGTGTGCCAGGATTAGCTAAAACGCTATTGGTGAGTACGATATCCGAAGTTTTGGATCTTGAATTCAAGCGTATCCAGTTTACGCCTGACCTTATGCCCTCTGATATCACCGGGACGGAGATCCTGGATGAGGATCGACATTTCAAATTCAACAGAGGACCAATTTTTGCCAATATCATATTGGCTGATGAGATCAACAGGACGCCGCCTAAAACGCAGGCTGCCTTGCTGGAAGCTATGCAGGAAAGATCAGTCACGGTAAGCGGAGACCGACATTTGCTTCCTAAGCCTTTCTTTGTACTAGCGACTCAAAATCCGATCGAACAGGAAGGCACATACCCTCTTCCGGAAGCGCAGTTGGATAGATTTATGTTTAATATCCCGTTAGATTATCCCTCGTATGAGGAAGAGATCCAGGTTGTGAAAACCACTACAACGGTTATGGAGACCAAGCTGAATCATATATTGAATGCATCGCAAATCCTTGCCTTTCAACAATTGGTACGCAAGATTCCAGTGGCCGATAATGTACTAGAGTATGCCGTATCACTGGTCGCAAAAACCCGACCAGGCACAGCCAAGGCAACGGACGAAGTCAATCAGTATATCTCCTGGGGGGCAGGACCACGAGCCTCTCAATATTTGGTATTAGGGGCTAAATGCAATGCCGCTATTGAAGGAAAATACTCACCTGATATCGCCGATGTAAAGGCCATCGCCAATTATGTCCTGCGTCACCGTATAGTTCGAAATTATAAGGCAGAGGCGGAAGGTATGACAGAAGAGAAGGTGATTGAAAGCCTTCTGTAAACTAACCCTATCGCTCCGTAATTATTCTTTTCCTGTACTTTTTTAGAACCGTTAAACTACGTGTTCAAGGTTTTTTTAACGATATTTACATTCAAATAAAAAACCATGAATAAGTTGCTTAAAAAGATAGGTTTATGGGTAGGTCTTTTCCTGCTTGGCCTGATTCTTATATCATTTCTGCTTCCTTCTGAAGTTAATGTAAAACGCAGTGTCGAAATTAAAGCTTCGATGGAACATGTTTTTGATCAGGTGGTCGACCTTCGGAATTGGGAAAAATGGGATCCATGGAAACGAATGGATCCGACGATGGTCATTACATTTAGCAATCCTCCACTTGGGGAAGGTTCATTTTACAAGTGGGAATCCCAAAACAAACGAATGGGAAGTGGTACCATGACTTTAAAACGCGTTGTTCAGTTTGAAGAAATCCAAACGGCAATAGAATTTGACCACAGAGGGACCGGAAGCACCTTGTTTGAATTTGCACATAAAGGCGATAAGGTTATGGTGACCTGGAGCATGAGCAATGATGTAGGTATGATGCCCTGGAGTAAATATATGGGCCTTATGATGAAAAGCGAACTCAAAAAGCAGTTTGATAAAGGCTTGGAAGGCTTGAAGTTTTATGCTGAAAAAAATTGATTTTTAGGGGTAATTAGTTAAATTGCAATATATAACACACAGACCATTAGAGTAATGTAATGCTTGTGTTATGCAGTTTTTTTTGTTAACCACTTAAATCTTATCTATTATGCCTCCATTTAATTGGCTTTCATTACTTATCGCAACGTTAATTCCTATGTTGCTCGGATTTGTTTACTATCACAAAGCATTATTCGGCAAGGCGTGGATGACCTCTCTTGGAATCACCGAAGAGGACATTCAAAAAGGGAATATGGGGATGATACTAGGTATCTCCTTTGTAAGTGCTTTTTTCATCGCTGTCTTTATGTGCGCTAACGTCAATGGACCTGGCCAGGAGGGCGCAAGCGGTGAATTTGATACTCTCAAGCATGGAATGGGGCACGGTCTCCTTATTGGTCTATTGTTAATTACGCCGGTTTTTATTACGAATGGTCTTTTTGAAAGAAAGAACTGGACCAACATTCTTATCAATGCAGGGTATTGGATCATTTGTCTAATTCTGATAGGCGGTGTATTGGATGCCATGAATCACTGGCCAAATGAACTTGTAATGTAATCAGCGTAGCTAATTGATTACTAAAAGACAACCCAGTCTTGACCAAGTGCATATTTTTACCTGGTTAAGACTGGGTTAATTTTTTGCCAAAAGATTCATTTTCCTATAGGAGACCGGGTTTGCTTTTTGAAAAGCGGGTTCCATTGAATTGCCTGGTTTTACGTTGGATTTTTCGCTCTTCTTTTGGGAGTGAAGCGAATTCCTTGCATTCTTCAGAGCAGCAGCTATTGTACGCTTCGCTACATTCGGGACACTGTATAAACAGGATATGGCAGGCATCATTTGCACAATTGGTGTGCTCATCGGCAGGATGCCCACATTGATGACATGTGCTGATGACATCATCGGAGATACGTTCTCCCAAACGTTCATCAAAGACAAAGTTTTTACCAATAAATTTATTTGGCAATCCCTGGTGCTCTACCTGGCGGGCATATTCAATGATGCCCCCATCAAGCTGATAGACGTTTTTGTATCCTTTATACTTCATGTAAGCGGATGCCTTCTCACACCGAATTCCCCCTGTGCAATACATCACAATATGCTTGTCTTTCGCTTCTTCCAACATATCGGCTACAAGCGGTAGACCATCGCGAAAGGTCTCCATTGGAGGAAGAATAGCTTTATCAAAGTGCCCAACCTCACTTTCGTAATGATTCCTCATATCAACCACAATGGTGTTGGGATCGTCAGTGAGCGCGTTGAAGGCGCTTGCCGTGAGATGAGATCCCCGGTCAGTGACGTCAAACTCAGCATCGCTGAGCCCATCGGCTACAATTTTTTCCTTGACCTTAATATTCAACATAAAAAATGACTTTCCATCATCCTCCACGGCAAGGTTGAGCCTTATGTTGTTTAAGAAAGGATAGGTATTCAAATATTGCCTTAAAGCATCCAGATTCCTTGTTGGAACAGATAATTGGGCATTTACACCCTCCCGTGCGACATAAATGCGCCCAAAGGCCTGAAGAGCCTCCAGATCATGGTAAAAAAGATCCCTAAAAACTTGAGGGTCATCCAGCAAAGTGTACGCATAAAAAGACAATGTAGTTCGTTGAATGTCTTCATGTTGAACCTTCTTGCGTAATTCATCATGATTAATTCGATTGTGCAATTGCTTTCCCATAGCGGTAGAATAAGAAATGCAAAGATAAGGAATGATCAAATGGCTATTGTCGATCCATCATTTACCCCTAAATTCCTTTTTTGCACATGATCATTCTATAGCTTTTTTAACCAACAGGGCCTATTCAGAAAATATAATCAACTTAACTATGGCTGTCGAGGTTAAAGAAAATGGGGATTATCGGATTATTTATTAAATTAACATATTATTTAATGTATAAAATATTTAATGACAACGATTTGCCGCATTTTTTGCATTCAAAACGCCATGAATTATTTCTTAATATAGACTGATTTATTTGATTATTACCTTAATTTTATGCTAACTAATTGATAACAAAGAATATACAAATATTAATATTTAAATATATATAGTG
>JBBKWA010000140.1:0-2525 GCA_037968695.1 Saprospiraceae bacterium | reverse complement strand
ATTGGTGCCAGTAATGAAACGGCAAAAGAGGTTAAGATTTTTAGCCTTGCTCATTTTCTTTCGAATCGTTTTGAGCGTCTTGCACACAAATATTATGAAGCCAATAAAAAACTGGTTATAAAAAAGGCCTGGTGGGGTACATTGCTACATATGGTGAGCGATCTGGCCTATTACGGCGCCTATGTCTTTATTGTGATTAGAACAGCGAGTGGATTGTTAACTGTAGGTGATTTGACCTTTTTGTCTGGTTCCTTCAACCGATTGAGAAACTCACTTCAAACGATTTTGACGCGCTTTAACCAAATCACTGAAAGCGCTATGTATCTCGAAGATTATTTTGATTTTATGGCAATCAAGCCGATGATTGGCGATGTTGTTGATGCATCACCAATTCCAGAACAAATACAAAGTGGGTTTATTTTTGAGAATGTAGGATTTCAATATCCGGGTACAGAGGTTTGGGCTGCAAGGCACCTTTCGTTTGCATTGAAAGCAGGCGAAAAGCTTGCTCTAGTAGGTGAGAATGGTGCTGGTAAAACAACATTGGTAAAACTACTGGCCCGTATGTACGACCCGACGGAAGGTCGCATATTGTTGGATGGCGTGGACATTAAAAAGTTTAAGTTAGAAGACTACCGGCGATTGATTGGCGTGATCTTTCAGGATTTTGTACAATTTGCCATGACGGCAAATGAAAACATTGCTATTGGAGATATAGATGATATATCAAACAAAGAACAAATCGTTGAATCTTCTGAAAAAAGCTTAGCCGATCCAGTCATTCAGAAACTGCCGAAGCAGTATGAACAAATGTTGGGTAAAAGGTTTACTGATGGCGTAGATTTATCAGGTGGAGAGTGGCAGAAAGTAGCTCTGGCCAGGGCATATATGCGCGATGCCCAGTTGGTGATCTTGGATGAACCCACTGCAGCCCTGGATGCCCGGGCTGAATTTGAAGTGTTTGAGCGATTTGCGGAATTAACAAAAGGCAAAACTGCTGTGCTCATTTCACATCGCTTCAGCACGGTGCGTATGGCCGATCGGATATTGGTACTCAAAGGCGGTGAAATGGAAGAGATCGGCACACACGAACAGTTGTTGGAAAAAGAAGGATTGTATTCAGAATTATTCTTGCTGCAAGCAGAAGGGTACAAATAGGCGTCATCTGTCCTTCAATATCCATGCCATCATCTCTTGATGTTTTTTGAGCAGCTTTTTCAATAAGGTGCTGTCGAGTTCTGATGGGTTAGCATTAGAAATTAGTCTTTTGATCAATTGTTTCTGGCTTTTTTCCAGTTGCAAAAAGGTACGTTTAAGAAATAAGAAGTCCTTTTCCTTTTCCTTTTTTTCATTATTTCCCAACTCCTGAGAGCCAGTAAATCCATTACTGGGAAGTTCCATTAATTCTTTATGGCCATTTGGTAAAGTTTGAATAATGCCCTTTTTCAACTTTATTAAATTGTCCAAAAAGCGAAATACTTTACCGCTTGCTTTCCTGCCGCGCATCATATTCTGCATGGTTCGTATATCTCCCAAATACATGTTTAATAAACCACCATATATCATACCCTGTTCTAAATTTATAGATTTCATGATGTTCCATTTTTGGTTGGCTGCATCTTGAGCATCTCTTCTAATTGGACGCCGCCCTTTATCCCAAAGTCGAGCGTTGTAATTGGAAAAGGAATAGATATATCATGTTTATCAAAAGCTCGTTTTAACGCAATGATTCCATCGCTTTTTTGAATTAAAAACTCTTTTAAGGACGGGTCCAATAGCCAGTAACGAACTTCAAAATTGATCGAACTGCCACCAAATTCTGTATAAATAAAATCGATGGCTTTGTTCGCATTAACATTCTTTAGATTGCCAATTGTTTCGAGCACTATTTTTTTCACTTTTAATAAGTCATCGCCATAACTAATACCGCATGCTATGCTTACTCTCCTTTTTTCCTTTGATGAAGAGAAATTCTTTAGTGGATTTTGAACCACTTCCTTATTTGGAATAACGACCTCTTCTCCAGACGGTAACAATAATTTAGTTGCTCGCAAATCGATCTTGGTAATGGTTCCAAAGTAGCCATTTGTTTCGACCAAATCTCCAATATTGTATAATTCGCGAACGGACATAAAAACCCCCGAGAAAAAATTATTCATCGGATCTTGTAAAGCTAAACCTACTGCCAGACCCAGTACGCCGGCCGTAGCTAATATTTTATTGATCGTACTATCCAATTGCAAGACACTAAGCATTATAAAAACAACTATTAATCCAAATATCCCAGTGGCCACATTGGCTATCACATTCAATATGGTTCTTTTCGAAGTGAATTTCGATGCAGCCTTTTTACTTAAGCGCGTGACCAGACCGGCTAAGAAATAGCCAATTATCCCGATGATTATAGCAATTAAAATATTCGGGATTTGAAGGATCAGCCCATTGAGTAAATCCTGCATTTTTTCAATCAAATTACCATACGATTCCGACAACTGTGTAGAAAATTTATCCATGTTGTTATTTAC
>JBBKWA010000139.1:0-6295 GCA_037968695.1 Saprospiraceae bacterium | reverse complement strand
TAGTTCCGCTCGAGCGGAATGGTTCTTTTTCTTGTGACGGATCCTGCAGCATTAGCAGCGGCAGGACAAGAAAAAAGAAAGCAGGATAAAAAAATTATATGCTTATTAAAGAAGCTTCTTTACCAAACCCTTCCCGCACCATCCTCATAAACTCATCATGCTTTTCTTTATCCTCGATCATATGTATCGGAAGCTTTACCACCTCCCCGCGGGTGGTTGTAAAATGCACTTCGCCAATAAGTACCTTGAAGTTTTCTATATCCGCAATCATTAATTCGCTTGGTTTGACGAAGATGCCTCTACTCCACCTTATCTTTTTGTCATCAATGGTGACGAAATTAGCTCCTAAGGAATTGGGCCAGGGTCGATATCTTGGGAAAAACATACAAAAAGCACCTCCTATGATATACACTATCGCTATCACTAAATTCCACCAGTTTTTATCCCCGTTCCAACCTGGGTAAAAGTATACCAGACCAGCTATCATGTAGCTGCCGGCAATTATCCTCAAAATCAAAACCCAATTCTTATTGGATTTTTCCCAATACTCTACGGAGTTGTATTTGAAGAGTGTCTCCATAGTTGGTGGCATGTAGTTTATTTAATACTATTGAACTCTTTTGAAAAAATTATCGCATCCATCGATATAGCTATAATTAAACGCAACAAAATCATCACAAAAAAGCACCCAACCAAGTAAAATATCAGAAAATGGTTCTGTCTTAATCTCAGATAAATACTCATCATATTGATCAACCTCCCAAGTGGAAGTTTGAACTATTTCACCATCCAGTTTAGCAATCATCGTATGATTCGCATTGAATTCAACAGTGATGTCCGGGATACTATCGCAAAGTGCATTTTGAGGAAAGAAAGCGCATTTCATATATTTCCATTGCCACTTACCAATTAATGCATCATTGATCTCCTGTTTAGTCCAAATCGTGGCTCTATGACAATCCCATATTTTACTATACACGATCGGGGGACACGGATCTATCATTTCGATATCATTATCCTTGTCATGTTCACAACTCAGGCAAACCATCAGGAACAGGATAGCGGGGAAGATTAGGAAACGAGTATATATTACATTCTGCATCATTTGTTAAGTTAATCATTTGGCAGATTTCCTTTTGTTGATTTAAGGATGATTTGGAATATTCCGCCTTACTGTGCTAAGGAGACTTGCGCTTGTTCGGTAGATGCAAACTGACGACTTATAATATGGAGAAGCTCTTTCTGTTTATCGTCATCTTCTATGTTGTAGGTTTTGAGCTTGCAGATCTCACCTTTGATGGTCGATAAATGCACCTCGCCAACAAACAGTTGATAACTTGCTATCTCATCAAACCTCAACTCCTTTTTCTGTTTGAATTTGCCCTCCTTCCATTTCAGCATGCCATCTTCGATAATAACATACTCGTATGGCTCACCCTTCGGTTTCCATAACCAGTTTGTAGGAAGACAGGCGATTAGTCCAAAGCCAATAGACCCAATAGCGAAAACGCTATCCCACATATCCCCTTCCCATCCCCATCCCCAGGGCGAAAAATAGAGTAAGCCACCAATCAGAAAATAGATACCTCCTATACGCATAACCAGTGTGTGGGTCTTGTACTTTTTCCGCCAGTTGTCGGAGGAGGTGTAGGAGAATGTGGATGCCATGACAAATATTTCTTACTAAAAATAAGGAATATTTGGAATACCCAGCCATTTATTAGGTCCGCAGTTTTATAGCGACTTCGAAAAACGCAATAAGTCTTTAAAGGAGTCTTTTTCCTTGAGTAATGAAATTTGGGTTTCTGTGAGTCCTTCCTTCCATTTTCTGGCAGCCTTGGGTAAATAGTTCAAACCCAGTTTTTCTTTATAGGGATTTGACGATTTTGAGATTCTTTTAAATTTCTTAATACATTCAACATTCATATAATCCAGAAAATTATCGTCTACATCGCTGGTCTCGTTTAATACCCATCGCTTATAGGAGTTAAAATAATTGGGAATGGAAACATAAAAGCTTCCAAATCCAATATATGGTTCCAGGGTAATTACTTTATGAGAGAAATTGCCGGGCATGAATAAGGTTTGATTAGCAGATACAATAAACCAATGCGCGCTTTTGAGTGTGGCAAACTTATTCATGTCAAATGCTGCCTGATCATAGACAGCGTCATAAGTACAATCTTGAAATCCTTTCATTCGTCCTTCCGTGCGATCCCAGGCTAGCCATAGTTTCTTTCCAACAAAGCAATGGTTGCTTCCGTCTCCATCATCGGAATGCGAGTCACTAAAGATCCCTTTAGAGCTTATCACGAGCGTTAGCATCTCGAGAAAGGAAACATCATCACTGCATTGCGGTAAAAGGTTGTAATAACTCAATGCCTTTGCATCAATGGCATCATAAAATTTAGTATCTCTAAAGTGAAGATCGGTTACACCAAATATTGATCGCGGTCTCAACCACCTTTCGATAGTGTCTTTTATGGTTATTTTATGAAGGGTTCTACTCTTCCCTGCGCGAATATTAATCTTTTCTTTCTTCGGCAACCCATCTTTAAGCTTTCTAATCAGCGTGTCCGTCGTGTTTTCCTTATTCTTTGATATTAACTTAAGGGGGTAATCTGAAAACACAATAGTCTTCCCAACATACATGTTGTGAAATAACTTCTTATGCGTATAGTTTTGCGGTTTTGTATACTTATTGCGTAATAAGTTTTTAGACTTAGCGGAATATTTTAAGGTAGGATCAATGGTTATTGCATCCTCTAAATTATAAAGCACATCCATAAGCTTTATTTTTATTCATTAAACAATAAGTAATTTTATTTTAACATAAAATATGTACCATATACCGCATTCTTTTTTGACAAACGCTTACTTTACTCTCTCCCCATCAAAAATCTCAAAAACACACCCCTGTTATTTGGTGATTTTGTGATTATGGTATATAGACCATTTGTGATTTGGTTAATTTCTATTCGATTATTGCCTGGCTTAAGAGTTCCGGAAGCTACTTGTCTTCCTGTGATGTCGACGATAGTGTAGTCCATAGCACTGAGATCATCAGGTACAAACACATTCAATATATCACTGACAGGATTGGGATAGAGATTGATCCCCAAGTCATACCCATCAACAGGCTGAATAGACGTCAGCGTATCCAGGATTTCAAAATCAAGAATCTGGAAGCTACAGCTCCCCTCTGGCAAACAATTCGTCATACAACCAACAACAGAAGCGGTGTACTCACCGACAGCATTGAAGGTATGCGAGGTAGCACCATCCGTTTCGGCCTGCTCCTGATCACCAAAATCCCAGTTATAAGTATTCGCATTTGGATTCGAGATATTGAAGTCGATAGTGACCATCCCATTTTCATCGAGATAGAAGACATCAGAATCCAAAGTCACCTCCCATGTAGGTATCGGACAAACCGCATTATAGATATACTCCATCGCATCGATGACCACAGAATCCCCATCGAGGATCATCCCATTGGCCGTCATGATCGGAAGTCTATAGTTGGTATCAAACCACATATACTCCACCTGCGTCAAAGCCAAAGCTATCTCCTCAAAATCCACCGTCACTGTATCTATCCGCGTGATGACAGACGTCACCTTAAGCACATTTTCAAAAGTATCATAAGGCGTCATCAAAGTCCCCCACCCATCGATCTCCGTCACCCGTGACTGATTAGATTTATAGACGATGTTCTGCCCCGAAGGCGTCAGGTCAAGCAAGAAGCTGATATGCGATGTCCAGGCATCATCATAGTTCATCGGAAAGTTGAGGATCGTATCCGGTGCCTGATAGACGATGACCGCATCGGTAGGATTGCCACCCAGATCCACCGTAAAACCAATAAACCGCTCCAACAGACGATCCGCATCAATCGCCTGATACCGCTGCAAATCCGCCAAAGTAAAATCCAGCAACGTCAAAGAGTCCTTCAACAGCAATGCCTGATCCGTATTATTCCATATATCAAAACACTGCCCCGAACTAAAACCACTGATCGTACAAATCGTCAAAAAGTTAAAAAGATTGAATGCCTCTGCCGGTTCTACGATACTATTGGTATGCGTATTGAGCGCAGCATGGGCACTAAAGTCCCAGGTGATGTCAGCACCGGATTTTGTGAGTTCAATGACATCGATGCTGTCATTAAACCGATTATAGAGGTAGAGGTCACCGGGGGTGCCGTAGTGGCTGGATTGATAGGTTTGCTGCGCAAGGGTTATTTGTGCTGCGCACAGCAGTGCCAGAAGTAAAAGGAGTTTTGGTGGTCTCATTCCCGAAAATAATGAATATTTTAGAGAGAGGGGGTTAAGAGACAGATTTTTCTCAATCGTTCTTTTTTCTTGTCCTGCAGCTGTTAATGCTGCAGGATCCGACACAAGAAAAGAACCATTCCGCTCGAGCGGAACTCCTCACTCCAAAAACTCCCATTTAGGTCATTTCGTTTTCTTTTCATTTTAGGAGGACTGCTATTTAGCTCTTCGCTCTTTCGTCCCTTTTCTCTTACGGACAAAAAAGGAAGATAGTAGGTTGGTAGAACAGTTTGGAGCGACTGGATCTCTGATCTCGAGAAGATATTTCTAAAATTTTAACTTTTTCTTTGCGCCTTTGCGTGAAACAACTTGTCATAACCGACAGATCTGTTACTTTTTCGGCTTTGCCAGTTGTTGGTCTTTTGGGCTTAGGCGCATCGGCAAAAAGGCATGTTTTCCTTGTTAGCACAATGCTTTTCATTATCGACAGTTCTGTTACTTTTTTCATGAGTCCTGTACTTGTTAATAGTACAGGATCGCCAAAAAAGTAATCAAAAAGTCTAGTCACTCTAAAACTCCCTTTTACTTCATTTCGGTTTCTATTTATTTTAGGCGTCTCAGTTTTTCGTTCTTCGCTCCTTCTTCTTTTTACTCTTGCGAACCCAATAGCATTATCAGCTACTGGGCGAGCACAAAAAGAAGGCATTCGGTTGGTCAAACAATTTAGAGTGACAGGAAGAAATATGACTACACTGAAGTCAAAAACTCTTCTGCCTCTTCTGCCTTTTTCTCTCTTCTGCCCAAACGGTATTCAGGCAAAGACGCAAAGTTTGAATTTCTTGCCCTATGCCCTATGCCGCTCATTGTTTTGTTAACTGTTTAATCATTCCATTGAAAATGAGTCCATGAAATGGCAAAACAGTATACCAGTATAATCTTCCAGGTAATCCCAAGGGTCTGAAGGTTGCAATTTGGATCAATTTGTTATCTATGATTTTAAATTCAAGCCAGGCTTCCCCCGGTAATTTCATTTCAGCAAATAGCAGTAATCGGCCTTCACTTTTATCCGCGTACAATACACGCCAAAAGTCAAGCGCATCTCCTGCATTTAATGAGTTATCCGAAGTACGTCCTCTTCTTAATCCAACGCCCCCGACCAACTTATCGATAAAGCCTCTTATTTGCCATAACCAGTTTCCATAATACCAACCATTCTGACCGCCAATGCTCCAAATATTATTGATACAATCATCACGATCAGTGATAACGCTTTCTCTAACATCCCGAAAACAACCGAAAGACGGTACTTCAATGAATTCTGATATCTTAAAATCGAAACTACTGCTGATAAAAGCATCCTTCCAGCTGGAAACAACTTCATTTCTTTCTATTTTACTAAAAGCCCTTTCTACTGCCATCTGGAAACTGATGGGTTCAATGCCTAATATTTTGTTCAAGTCATCATTGCGGCATATCACTTCAATTTTCATGCTGTTCACTAGCGCAATTGCCAGTTTATAGGAAGTAGATGTGACAAAATACAGCCAGTAAGAAGATAACTTAGGCGTCATCACAGGCACAATAAAAATATAACGTTTTAAATTTCTTATACGGCCTAACCCCAAAAGCATCTCCTTATAGGATAATATATCAGGACCTCCGATATCAAAGTCTTTATTGAATGTCTTTGGGTTATAAATAGTTTTGGATAGAAACTTTATAACATCAGATATTCCTATGGGCTGACATTTCGTATTGAGCCATTTGGGCGTGACCATCACCGGTAGCTTTTCTACCAGATCCCGCATTATTTCAAAGGAAGCACTTCCCGACCCAATGATAATACCCGCTCTTAACGCAGTAAAATTATAGTTCCCCTTGCTGAGTTCGATTTCAACATTCTTTCTGGAAGAGAGGTGCTGGGATAAAGTAGATTCATTGACGATACCACTTAAATAGACAACATGCTGGACATTGGTTTGATTAATTGCATTTCTGAAGTTAGTAGCGGATTCCAGTTC
>JBBKWA010000138.1:0-18555 GCA_037968695.1 Saprospiraceae bacterium | reverse complement strand
TTTACCTCATTCGCAAAAAATATACTCCCTAGCAAAAAAAGTATTCCATACGTTAGACGTATGGCTCCTGGAGTACTTAAAGCGTAAAAAGGCGAATTAATCTTGGTGTTCATTCGCTTCATAATGCGTTTTTCAATATATCATTGTACACTCATTATCAGGTCCTTAGGGGTGTTTTTGCTACATTTTGCAAGGGTATGCAATTATATTATGCAAGCACCGTGCCGAGATAGTTAATATCCGGGCTATCGAATCGCTTTTTGCCGCAAATTTATATATCCAAACTCATTACAGAAGGTAAATGAAGGCAGGATGAGACAGCATCTTCGACAACACGTATAGCACGCTATCAGAAGCAAGATGCTCAGGGAGACGTACGATAATAGATCATATCAGAATTTAATTAAAGGGTTAAGACATTAGTTCCTCCTGGGTCGTATGCAATACTGAGAAACACCCTAAAATTTCTGGTGGTAATATTAAACAGACACATTTTAAACCAAAATGTGTCTGTTTAAGCTATAAATATAAGCCCAAGAATGTGAACCAATGAATAGCGAATATATCTAACATGTAAGCCACTGTCGCTTATGGAGTGATACATTTAAATCGACTGGTGATCAAAAGAATATCCTGCTCACTTAAGCTTATGATCAATCTATTTAAGGGCTTAAAACTGAAAAACTCCAGGGATTTCTGCAGAAATAGAAATACAAGCTTTAGACTATCTTTCCCCTATGGAATTTACAGGCATTTCCCCCTCGGTGATTTTGGGTATTGTCGCCGGCTACTTTTTACTTCTGCTTTTCCTGTCCTGGATCACTTCCCGCGGTTCGACAACGGATGACTTTTTCATCAATAAACATAAATCACCCTGGTATCTTGTCGCCTTTGGTATGATTGGCAGTAGCCTTTCTGGTGTGACCTTCATTTCCATTCCCGGCGTCGTTGGTGCAGGCGGACACAATATGGCCTTTTCTTATATGCAAGTTGTATTAGGTTATCTGTTGGGCTATATGACCATTTCCCTGGTGTTAATGCCACTCTACTACAAGCTCAACCTCATCTCCATATACGGCTATCTGGGAAAGCGTTTTGGCCCAAATGCCTACAAAACAGGTTCTGCATTTTTCATGTTATCCAGGATGATTGGCTCAGCTTTCAGGATGTTTTTGGCGGTCATCGTTATACAGCGTTTATTGTGTGACCCATTCGGAATTCCTTTCTACGTGACTGTCATTATAGCCATACTATTAATCTGGGTTTACACTCAAAAAGGTGGTATACGCACAATCATCTTTACAGATACACTGCAAACATTTTGCATGTTCGTTGCCATATTCCTAACGATTAGCGCTGTCCTAAAGGAGCTTGATTTATCGCTCTTCGCTTTACCGGAAGCCATGCGGGAGGCCGGATTTGCGAAGGTCTTTTTCTTTGAAGGTGGGTGGGGTGATCCGAATAATTTCTTTAAGCAATTCCTGAGCGGCGCATTGATTACTATTGTCATGACCGGACTGGATCAGGACATGATGCAAAAAAATCTCTCCTGTAAAAATATAGGTGAAGCACAAAAAAACATGTACTTCTTTTCCGTTATTCTTGTCGCTGCCAACCTCCTTGTGCTTACGCTTGGCGCGTTACTTTGGATGTACCTTGGTCATCTTCAACTTGAAGCACCCGGCCAGGCAGACCAACTCTATCCGATGTTGGCGATGCAACATCTTCCCGCCTACATTGGCGTTGCTTTTATTATTGGGCTCGTTGCCTCTTCCTATAACAGTGCAGATGGGACGCTGACGGCAATGACGACGACAGTTTGCATGGATTTTCTCGGCTTTGAAACGAAACAAGTATTTCAAGATGAAGCGTATAAAACTAAAATCCGTCGTCGCGTACATATTCTGGTAGCGATTCTTTTTGCAGGTGTAATTTTAATTTTTCAACTTATCAATAAAGGCTCCATTATTAACGAATTATTTAGAGCCGCCGGGTATACTTATGGCCCCTTACTGGGTTTATTTGCATTTGGATTATTAACGAAAAGGAAAGTAAAAGACAGTTATGTAATTCCTATTTGCGTTCTTTCACCAATCGTCTCGTACTTCCTTGATGCTTACTCAGAAGAATTGTTTAACGGCTTAACTTTTGGCTTTCTGATACTGGCTGTCAATGGTCTATTGACCTTTGCAGGGCTCTATTTCATCAGTAAAAAAAGAGAAGATTCTGAATCGGAACCGATAGCTGGCTAATCAAACTAGCTGCCTTATTTACTTATTTCTATCTCTGTAATCTTTTGATCTTTGTTATAAAACAAAGTGAGGCGATAGGTCCCTTTTACCGTATAAAGGTCGCCGATGGTAAAGTTGGACCTTCCTTGCTGAGGCGCGCTTACATGCACTTTTTTATACCCTTTGATTGTTTCCTTGCTAAAAAAATCAGACAGTAAGATGACAGCCTTATCAGCCGCAAACGTATTGTCATGCCCCGGGATCGAAAGATCTACTGAAGCACAAAAATATATACCTACGGCCTTTGCATCCCCTTTACTCAAGGCTTCGTCAATTCCACTTGACTGACAGAACCCCAATGTAGGCAATACGAATAAAAGGCTTAAAAATAAATGGTGTGGTTTTCTCATAATATCCATAATACAGGAATAGGTCAAATATAGTTCATTCTATTAACGAGAGGCCAAGACCATGAATTGTTTAACAGTACATTACCGCCTTGTTAAAATAGATCGCTTGTTGTATGCCACACAATTCATTCCAAATATGAAGTTTATATAAAAAAGGTTGTTTTTTAACTTTTTTGAAAAAACTCAACATTGCTTAAAACACCTGAAACAGCTTCAATAAGGAGAGTATTACAGCTAAAATCAGAACATAGTAAGCCACTTTTGGTGCCCCGGGTATTTTGCTCGCATAATGGGCTGCAATCCAACCGCCAAAAAATTGTGCGACCCCCATTATTAACCCGACAAACCAGACAATCTGTCCCGTTATAGTAAAAACAAGCACTGCAATAATGGTAAATGCACCCACAGAAAGTGCTTTTATCGTATTGGCCTCAATCATTGGCAACCTGGCAACCAATACAAGCAAGGCTAAATAAAAAACACCCATGCCCATCTGAATAAATCCCCCATAAAAGCCAAGCCCTAACATCAATATCCAGATGATCCATTTAGGAAGGTTACTCGTGCCGGGTTTTTCAATCAGCCACCGCTCCGGCTTAACTAAAATAACAACAAGCATGAGCACCATGAGGATCTTAAATACGCCCATAAACTGCGCATGTGTTACGATCGTTGCTACTCCTATTCCTACAGTAGCGCCAATGATCACGGGCAAAATAAAAATCATGTTTTGCCGGTAATGCATATCTCGTTTACCAACAAACCCGGTCATCGCTCCTGCAGCATTCAAAAGAACCCCTACTCGGTTTGTCCCATTAGCAACATTGCCGGGTAGCCCAAGAAGTTCGGTAAGAATAGTCAATGTAATAACTGAACCATTACCTGCCAAGGCATTGATCATACCGGCTATAAAAGCGCCGGCAAAAGCGATTAAAATCAACTCAAAGCTCAACATCCTGATTTTCGGAAGACGCTTTAGATTGAATCGTTTGACACAATTCAATCAACACGCCATTAGCTGATTTCGGGTGAATAAAACAGACTAATTTATTGTCTGCACCCCGAGCGGGCTGATCAGAAAGCAATTGAAATCCTTCTTTTTTCAATCGTTCCATTTCCGCATAAATATTTTCTACTTCAAAGGCAATGTGGTGTATTCCTTCACCTTTCCGTTCGATAAACTTATGAATAGAGCTATCCTCATGCGTGGCCTCTAATAATTCAATTTTTGACTCTCCTGCAGCAAAAAAAGAAGTCAATACATGCTGTTCTTCTACTTCCTCTTGTTTATACGGCGCAATGTTGAGCAAACGCTCAAAAAGCGGATTACTTTCAGCAAGTGATTTTACGGCGATTCCGATATGTTCGACTGTATACATAGGTCAGTGGCTGTAATTTATATATTCGGTAAAAATGTTATATTTTTGTGACGAAAGCCCAAATTCGGGAAATTCAGTCTTAAACCAAGATCTCAACATCATGCGCAAATTATTTACTAAAGTATTCATTCTTTTAACGGTGTTCGCTTTCAGCGCTCCACTCTCCGCACAAGACTACCTTATTGATCAAATTTTTTTAGGGACAAAAACGAAGATCGATTTATTAATCCTCTTTGGCATTCAGGTAGATTATGACGTAGACATGTACAGAATATTGTATGAAACACCAGGTGTCGACCAGCAGCCGGATACCGCTTCTGGCCTTCTTGTGATCCCGCAGGCCCCTGATGGAACAGAACTGCCCATCGTTGTCTTTGAGCATGGCACGACGAATGGCCCTGACGATGTACCGTCTCAATTAAAAGGAGGATTCGAAATCGCACTGGCCTATTCAGGATTTGGATTTATTACCGTAGCTCCGGATTATCTTGGACTCGGCACGTCACGCGGATTTCATCCTTATACCCATGCTGCTACGGAATCTTCGGCTTCGCTCGATATGCTTAACGGATGTCTTGAGTATTTAGAGTTTAATTCAGGGCCAGATTGGGACATCAACTTCCTTTTTGTTTCCGGATACTCACAAGGGGGCCATGCATCTATGGCACTCCATAAAGAGATAGAAGATTTTTGGTCATTCGTTTATCCGGTTTCAGCAGCAACACATATGTCAGGCCCCTACAGCATTTCCGGGGTCATGCGCAATAAAATACTAAGCGATGAATCATATGGATTCCCGGCTTATATAGCTTATATCATGCTTGGCTATCAGTCCATTTATGGCAACTTGTACAATGATATCAATGACGTATTTAAAGAACCATTTGCTTCAGGTATTAATAGCTTTTTCGCAGGAGATATAACGCTTGACGTTTTGAATAATCAGTTGATTAGTGAAATCATGGCTATCGATGGCGATACAATTAATAACAAAATGTTTCAGGATAGTGTCATTATAGGGATCGAATCAAATCCTAATCACCCTATCAATTTAGCATTACAAGATAATGATACCTATGTCTGGGCGCCAACTGCACCAACAAGGCTATATTACTGTGGTGCTGATGAACAAGTTCCTGTTGAAAACGCAATTATCGCTGAAACAGCTATGAATGATTTAGGTGCCAATGACGTGCAAGCAATCAATTTAAATCCTGATTTTAATCACGGCCAATGTATTTTCCCTGCTGTGCAATCATCGATCGCATTTTTTAAATCAATTATGAATCCTTCCAGTATTAAAAACCTGGATCTCGGGGCAGCTGAATTAACAGTTTACCCAAATCCTGCATTTGACAAACTCATTATTGATTGGGATATGGCAGCGAACGGTATGTCCTATGAAATCATTAATGCCAATGGACTTTCTGTTGGCAAAAACAACAGTAAACAAAATCAGGTTTCTATTGATCACCTTCCCAGTGGTTTTTACATGATTTTATGTACAGTTGGACAGGAAACACGCGTTGCAAGATTTATCCGAAAATGAGCATACCGATAGCCCTATTTGAAGAAGAGATTCACATCCTGATAGCGGAGCGCGGCAAAGCTTATTTTGATGCTCGTCAGGTTCATGATCTACAAGAAACCAACGAAGGTTGGAGTGCCACCATTGAAGGCACTAAGTCATACCATGTTTTGCTTGAAGGCCATGACGTCATCTCTCAGTGGCATTGCACTTGCCCATTTGAACACGGCCCTGTGTGTAAACATATTGCTGCGGCATTTTACGCAGTTCAGGATCAAATCCAAATCAATATTGCAAATGCAGGTGGACAGATTAACCAATGGATTGATAGCGCTTCTGTTGAGTTATTGAGACAGCTTTTAAAAATAGAGGCCCATCGTCATAAAGATGTAAGAGCAAGTATCTATCATGAAATGAAAAGAAATAGTTAAAGCATTGATTATTTGATAAAGATACTTAAGCGGGCTTTATTATAAATTAGTGTTCAGCCCAGTTTGTCAAAATGATGGATAAATCAAAATCATGACAAGCAAAATTTAAGAGAATGAAAACGAAAGCAGATATAGTTAACAACTGGCTTCCAAGATACACTGGAATGTCACTTGACATGTTTGAAAAGTATATCATTCTGGTGAATTTTTCTCACTACGTTGACGTCTTTGCAGAAAAATTTGATGTACCCGTTTTTGGAAAAGGTTTATCTATGCAATGTGCAACTGCTGAGCAAATCACAATCATTAATTTCGGCATGGGGAGTGCCAATGCAGCTACCATCATGGACTTACTCATGGCCATCAAACCAAAAGCCTGCTTGTTTTTAGGAAAATGTGGTGGCCTAAAACAAAAGAAGAACAAAGTAGGCGACCTTATCCTTCCTATAGCCGCCATACGAGGAGAAGGAACCTCCAATGACTACTTTCCCACGGAGGTTCCGGCACTTCCTTCCTTTGCACTCCAAAAAGCGATATCTACTACTATCAGAGATTATTCACTGGACTATTGGACTGGCACAGTATATACAACCAACAGAAGGGTCTGGGAGTTTGACTTAAAGTTTAAAAAATACCTCAATAGTATTCGCGCTTTAGCCATTGATATGGAGACGGCGACGCTGTTTAGCGTGGGCTTTCACAATGGTATTCCGACAGGCGCTTTGCTTCTAGTTTCCGATATGCCAATGGCCCCGGAAGGCGTTAAAACATCAAAAAGCGATGTTTCCGTAACCAATAATTTCGCCACAACACATCTTGAAATTGGTATTGATTCGCTAAAGCAAATGATCCACAATAGCTTGACGGTGAAACATTTGAGATTCTGACATCAGTGCCATTAAAGAGCCTTTATGCTTTACTTTCCAGGCTTCTTAATCAGTTCCTCGCTTTTCTCTTCCCTTGTTATTTCTTGTGCCTCTTCAGGCTGTACTTTTTCCTTTCCAAGATACCCCGGCAGCTCCATGCCCGCCATATTGAATAGTTCGCTCATAGGCGGAACAGACTTATACAGGCTTGAAATAAACTTGGAGGTATTATTTCCTGAGCCTTCCTGATTACCACCTTCCCAAACCGTGATTTTATCAATTTTAATATTCTTTATGGCATCAACCTGTGTTTTAACCAACTCCGGCAATTTGTCGGCAATCAACAAGAGGACAGCATCACGAGGATTGCCTCCAACTGCTTTTACGATTTCATCAAAACCATCAGCTTGCTTTTGCAACACCTCGTAAAGACCTTTCGCTTCGGCCTCTTTCTGCATAAAGACGGCATCCGCCTGTCCTCTGGCGATAAGCCTCATTCTTTCTGATTCTGCTGCAGCATCAATCTCGATCCTTCGCTTGGCTATTTCTGCCTGAACAATAATGTCTGCCTCTCTGGAAGCTTTTTCTTTAGATGCACGTGCCAATTCAGCATCCCGCTCAGCATTATACGCCTCCTGAAGTGAGTTGGCGGCCTGTATCTTTTCTGACGCTGTCGCACGCCTTAACGCTTCAGCCTCTTTCGTTCTTCGCTCTGCATTTGAAATGGCCATTCGTACTTTAGCTGCGTTCTCTCCATCGACAGAATTGGCTTGAGCTGTTGCTTCTCCAACTTGGGCGATAGCATCAGCAGCACTGACAGAAACACGCTTCTCCTTATTCGCATTAGCTTCTCCGATACTTCCATCACGATTCTTTTCAGCAACACTCTGTTTGGCATCATTAATCGCTTTAGCGGCAGCTTCTTTTCCTAAGGCCTCAATATATCCGCTTTCATCCTGAATATCTGTTACGTTTACATTGATCAGTGTTAAACCTATTTTCTTTAATTCATTCCCAACATTCGAACTTACATTAGTGAGGAATTTGTCTCGATCAGAATTGATCTCTTCAATATCCATCGTCGCCACGACCAATCGAAGTTGACCAAAGATGATATCCTTTGCCGTTTCTCGGATCTCGTCATTCGATTTTCCAAGGAGACGCTCCGAAGCAACTTCCATGATGCCGGGTTCATTACTGACCGCTACGGTAAACCGGGAAGGAACAGCAACTCGGATATTCTGCTTTGAAAGTGCGCCCCTTAGATCTACATCAATACTGATGGGTGTAAGATCCATGTACTCATAAGCCTGAATCACCGGCCAGATAAAAGCAGCCCCCCCTGCCAAACATTTAGATGATTGACCAGTACCTGTCTTGCCATAGATAACAAGTATCTTATCCGATGGACATCGCTTATATCTGGAAATAAACCAGAGCAACATGATGAAGGCAAGGCCAATTAGCCCAGCTGAAATAACCACGAAAGAACTTGACAAATCCATTTTCAATATTTTAATTGAGTTTAAAAAAAATGATCTATTTAAACCGGATACCGATTCCGGTTAATGTACACAGCGCTTTAGGATAATTGTAAGTTTGAGTTGTCTTCTAGACGAGGCCTGATTTCGACTTTCAGCCTGTTATTATCCAAAATTTCAATTACCCGTATTGCTTCTCCGGTTTTTAAAGTATCCCCGTCAGTAATGGCATCCATCTCTCGAATCACTCCATCAATCATCACATGCACCTTCCCTTCTCCTGCTTGGTGCGCAGGTATACTCAAATAAACTTCCCCCGGCTGATCCAACGCATGATATAAGTTGAGTGTTCCTGATTGCTCCAGTTGAGCAAACTTATACATGAGATACGCTACAATAAACATCGCCGCCAAACCGGCCGCTGAAGCTAAAGACACTGCAATCAAGACGCTCAATTTATTGCCAAGTATCAACACGCCTGTCCATCCAAAGAAAGTAAAGAAAGCAATGATACTTCTTAGCGATAAAGCAGAGAAATCGGTCTCAAGACCATGATCCTCTATGTCCATTTCAACGCCATCTGCGCCATCTCCATCAAAACCTATGACCAGCAAAACAAACTGAATAAAGAATAGCACACTAAAGACAATAGCGATAAACCAAAAGACCTGATGAGCAGAAGAGAGCGCTTCCCACCATTGATTTAAAGTTACATTTACGATCACAGCTTAATTCTTATTGAGTTCATGCAATATAACACGGATTTTCTGGGAAAGATTCGCTGTTTTAGACCAATCACCTTAGATGATCTATCTTGAAAGGTAAGAAAGACGATAAAATCATATGGGAAAAATTAAACTAATTTTGTCCTTCATTAAAATCAGCCAAAGTGGACGTTAAAATATTCAGTGGTCAATACTCAGGTTATCTCGCTGAGAAGATATCAGATTATTATGGTCATGAACTCGGTCAGTGGAATCTTTCGCGTTTCAGCGATGGAGAAATGCAGCCGGTCATCGAAGAATCCGTAAGAGGATCCTATGTCTTTTTCATTCAATCCACGCCTGCGCCAGCGGACAACCTGATGGAGTTGCTGCTACTAATTGACACAGCCAAGCGGGCATCCGCTGATTATATTACTGCTGTCATCCCATATTTCGGTTATGCCCGGCAAGATCGAAAAGACAAACCACGAGTTCCGATTTCAGCTAAATTGATTGCCAACCTACTCCAGGCAGCAGGAGCCAATAGAATAATGACGATGGATCTTCATGCGGATCAGATACAGGGGTTCTTTGACATCCCAGTGGATCACCTAAAGAGTAACGCTATCTTTTTTCCTTACCTCGAAGGGCTCGACAAGGAATCGGTCATTTTTGCTTCTCCTGATGTTGGCGGCGTAAAACGTGCCAGGAATTATGCTAACCACTTTCAATGCCAGTTGGTCATTTGTGATAAATATCGACGTAGAGCAAATGAAGTGGCCGGTATGACAGTAATTGGTGATGTAGCGGACAAGGATGTCATTCTCGTTGATGATATGGCAGATACAGCCGGCACATTATGTAAAGCGGCCGATGCTTTAGTAATGAAAGGAGCCAGAAGTGTTCGTGCCATTTGCACGCATCCTGTTCTTTCAGGCAAGGCTTATGAAAACATTGAGGCTTCAAAACTGACCGAACTGATTGTCACGGACACACTTCCGCTAAAGAAAAAGTCACCAAAGATCAAGGTACTTTCTTCGGCGAAGCTATTTGCCCACGCTATCCGAAACACCCATGAGCATCGATCCATTTCGGCCTTGTTTATGGGGGATTAGGCAATAATCCTAAAAGCGCTATGACCTAAAACCTATCTGGACCAAATGAAGGTCTTCAACTTTGCTGTAAGTCTAAAGTACTTTAGATAACCTGAAATCATGTATTCTATTAATTAACAACTATTTACATATATATTATTTACTGTATGTGACGTTTTTAGCAGCAAGGATCCCCTGACTAAACCAGGCATTTCTTACCTATTCCCATACAATGGTGAGGAGAAGTGGAATAATTTTACACTATTCCCCATTTTTTTTAGCTGAAAATCATACCTTTGCGTCCCTTATTAAGAATAGGGATTAAATAATACTAGGCAATGGAAGTTTTAACATTAAATGCTACGCCGAGGGGAGACCTTGGGAAAAAAGCAACAAAGGCCATTCGAAAAGCTGATCTCGTCCCATGTGTTTTATATGGTGGCACTGAAAACAAGCATTTTTGTCTTGTTCCTCTAGATCTTAGAACACTGATCTATACCCCTGAATTTAAGGTGGTTGAAATCAATCTTGAAGGTGAGACACACCGATGTATCATTAAATCAGCCCAGTTTCACCCTGTCACTGACGCAGTAATTCACATTGATTTTCTACGTCTGATTGATAATCATGCAGTCAAAGTAGACATCCCAATTAGTTTTGAAGGACTCGCTGTAGGTATCAAAGACGGTGGCAAGCTCATGAAGAAGTTGAGAAAAGTGAGCATCAAGACTGTACCTGACAAACTGATTGATAAAATCGTTTTGAATACAACCCCTATGAAACTGGGGGAGTCACTTCGAATCAAAGATCTGGAGATTTCTGAAGGAATTGAAATACTCAATAATGGAAATATCCCGATCGCATCTATAGAAATACCAAGAGTATTACGTGGCGTTAATGCTGCAGGTGAAGAAGAAGTTGAAGGTGAAGAGGCAACTGCAGAAGGCCAAGCTACTGAAGGCGAAACAACTGAAAGCTAATCAGCATACTTGATTCTACCCGGAAGAAATTAGCTTCTCTTCCCATGCCAAAAATATAAGAGCATCCTTCGGGATGCTTTTTTATTTTTGAGCTATGATATCACCTACCCTGAAGATTGGCCTGGTACAATTCGATATTGCCTGGGAACAACCATTAGAAAATATCCATCGAATAGAAAGGCTGGTTGGCACAACAAGCGAGGTTGACCTTCTGCTTCTCCCTGAAATGTGGTCTACTGGATTTACGATGGAACCCGAAAGAGTCGCAGAAACCAAGGATGGCCCTGCTTTGAATTGGATGATCAAAGCATCCAGAAAGCTGGATATCGCAATAGGTGGCAGTGTTTCAGTCAAGGATGGAGATCAGTTTTTTAACCGGTGGTACTGTGTCTTTCCCCAAGGGCAGGTTGAATATTATGACAAAAAGCACTTGTTTTCTTACGGCAAAGAAAATGAACACTATGCATCAGGAAACAAAACAAAGATTATTGAAATCAATGGATGGCGCGTGATGCCCATCATATGTTATGATTTGAGGTTTCCTGCCTGGTGTAGAAACAAAGACAATTATGACCTTCTCCTAATTGCTGCAAATTGGCCAAAACCGCGCATTCAACACTGGGATACGCTCATTCAGGCACGGGCTATCGAAAATCAAGCCTATGTAGCTGCTGTCAACCGAATCGGCGAAGATGCTACAGGCCTCCAATACAATGGTCATTCTCAGGTAATCAATATGAAAGGGCAAGAAGTTCTTTCCCCAGGCGTTAATGAAGGGGTCGAAATTGTAGTACTGGATAAGCAAAGTCTCATTGATTACAGGGTGCAATACCCGTTTCTGAAAGACATGGACGAATATCGCTTATAGTTCTGTATTTTTGTCGCATTATTATTTTCTTTACTATGTATAGATGCAGATAATCAAGTATATATGTTTGATTTGTGCCATGACATTGGGATTTGGTTGTTCTAATGTAAAGCGCGCTGTTTATGATAAGCAAAAGAGATATGAGCTAACTATAGAATCTCAAAAGACTTATTCCAAATCCACCGCTGGTAAAGAAGCCGCACTCAAAAGCGCATTCATTACTACTGCTTATAAAAATTTAGGGATAAAGTATAAATATGGAGGCATCACCCCAAAAGAAGGGTTTGACTGTTCCGGTTTGGTATATTATTCCGCTAGCACGCAGCATATTGACCTTCCGAGATCGTCAAAATCATTGGCCGAAGCAGCACCCCACATCAACTGGAAATCTGCAAATCCGGGAGATCTTCTTTTTTTTGGTGAAAAAGGCAGAATTAACCATGTGGGCATAATTGAAAAGAAACGATCCGGAGAACTTTGGGTCATTCATAGCACGAGTAGCAGAGGGGTCGTATCTGAAAACGTATTGGCAAGCTCCTACTGGAATAAAAAGATCCTTTTTGCAATAGAATTTTCAAGGCTTTTGCGATAATCTTAGCCTTGTAAATTTCAAAGCAGAATTATTTCACATCAAACCAAAGCTTGTCCTCAGGACTCCCGGCATGATAATCCACCAGGATCTCCTCTCCTGCGAGGATTTCTGTTGCAGCTTTGATGATAATGTGTTCATTGGTATAATCCGGATCAAATTCCGCGTTTGGATTATTGTCATGATTATAAAGTGACCCATAACCAAGGGCTATGGCGATTTTGCCATTGATCCATTCAAAATAGTATTCGTAAAGTATGTGCCCCAGTTTTATACCATTTGCCTGTTCTTGGGGTATCACCAAAATCGGGCAAATTTCGATAATGCTATCCTTGACAATATCATTTGCACAAAACATTCCATATCGATGTTTTCCGCTTGTTGCAAAATACAATCCGGGATGTTGTTGGAGCATTTTCTAAAAAGAGTTTATGGATTAATGACGACGTAGTGCATATACTGCAGTAATGATAAAAACAAACCCTGCCAATTGGAACCAACTAATCAGTTCGCCATCCAGGCCTCCCCATATTAGCGCCATACAAGGTATGGCATAGGCAATCGAGGAACCAAAGACGGCCGTTGTCCGCTGTAGCAGCCAAAAGAATAAAATATTGGCCATTACAGTACACAATAATGCAAGCACAAGCATTGGCATTAAGGATTCAATCCAAACCTGCGTATCGGCCATTTTAGTATACCCTCCGGTGAAACCCAATAAAGCTAAAGCGCAGCATCCAAGAGAGAAAAATCCTATAGCCGTAATGGCAAATGGGTGAATATCCTGGCAATACTTTTTCACCATGTTTGCACTTAATCCATAACAAAAAGTCCCTAGCACCACAAAAAATACATACGAACTGACATACCAGTCATGCTCTCCTATCATAAGGACGGCGATGCCAATACACCCCAGGATAACACCAAGCAGATGATGCTTTTTAAACTTTAAGCCGAAAAATAAAACACCGGTCACTAACGCGAAGATTGGCGTAAGGCTATTCAAGACGCCCGTAACGGCACTGCCCAATCGAGTTTCGGCAAGTGAAAACATGAAAGCTGGAATGCCATTTCCTAAAAAAACAACAAGCGTTATCAGCAGGACTTTGCCTTTAGGAAATTTGACTTTTGAAAAAAGAAAAATCGGCATAAACGCAATGGCACTTATTGCTATCCTTAATGAAGCAACCTCGATGGCAGAAAAGTGAATCAGGCTTTTTTTAATGAGCACAAAGGACCCGCCCCAAACAAAAGCCAATAGAATAAAAACAAGCCAACCTTTTAAATCAGTTGCCTTAGTGACCGGTGCAGATTGATCACTCATTGGGAATCAGCCACCTCGTTCACCTTGTTCCAAACCCGCCAAACGTTTTTAAAACAAATTTTCTCAATATCCTCATCTGTATACCCGCGTCTAAGCAGTTCATAGATAAGATTAGGGTACATACTGACATCCTTTAAACCCGTCGGCAAACTATCGCCTACACCATCAAAATCAGAGCCCATACCAACATGATCTATTCCTGCTATTTTACGCACATGATCAATATGGTCCGCTACTCGCTTGACATCTGCAAATAAAGTTGGGTTTTTTCTTTTGAATTTTTCAATTGCAGGTTTCGCTTCCGGATCATCCGCTTCAAAACCTTTCTTCTCAAGAAGGTCATTTAGTTTTTTCCTGTTGGCGGCGCGTGACTTTGCAAATTCGGGATCGAGAAAAGATGAACCAAAATTTATTTGAATGACACCGTCATTTAGACTAAGTGCTTTCAACATAGCATCATCCATGTTCCGTTCAAATCCTGGTGTAAATTCACGGCATGATGAATGTGAAGCCAAAACAGGGGCTTTCGTCAAACCCATTACCTGATAAAATGTTTTATCCGAAATATGGGATACATCCACGATCATCCCAATTTGGTTCATTGCTGCTAACAATTCGACACCATAAGGACTCAACCCACCCCAAGTGGCTGTGGTATCATAAGAACTATCACAAATATGATTGTCTTTACCATGTGTAAGTGTAACGTATCGTACTCCCTTATTGAAGAAATAAGGCAGATCTTCCAGGGTAGCAATCGGTGCACCATTCTCCATGCCCATCGGTAAGGAGATCAATCCTTTCTCAAAATTTTTATCAATCATCGACGGAGAGGCTCCTCTGGCAAATTTATCGGGATGCGCTTCAATTATTCCATCAATCATGGCGATCAATGTATCCGCAAGGGCTTTGGCTTCTGTCAAGTCTGATTGGTAAGACGAAGGGATAAATATGGACATAAAGGGAGCATCCAGCCCACCTTCTTTCGCCCTCACATAATCAAAGTCACCCTCGCTGGTTTGAATTGGAATGCCCATATACTCGCGATCCAGTCTAAAATTTTTAACTCTTAGCCGGTAAGGAAGGTCGATATGCCCGTCCGTAATAATATACTGATGGGCAAGATCAACAGCGTGTTGATACGTTTTATTATTATGGTTTGCAGGATATTCCTTGCTGGTGGCACAGCCAAATACTATTATGAGTAGTATAAAGGGTATATATTTCATATCGTTATAATTGGGCTGCAAGATAGAACCTAATGACGGCCATTTTAATAAATACGGGAGACGAAGAAAAAAACGATGGACTTTTGAAAGTTTTTTTAGCTTTGCACTCTCTTTTTAGAGAATAGCCGGATCGGTAGTTCAGTTGGTTAGAATGCCGCCCTGTCACGGCGGAGGTCGCGAGTTCGAGTCTCGTCCGGTCCGCAAAAAAAGGTCACTTTCTTAGTGGCCTTTTTTTATGCCTTCTTCTGACCATCCAATTTTCATCATTCTGGACACACCGCCAATACTTAATGTGTTGATTTTGAGCTTTTTAAATCCATCAAAGGAATAATTGGCGTAGGCCTCCCGGCATACAGCCTATTGTTCAGAATGATTTAGCTCTTTCGATTCTGACTTGTCTCGTCCGCTAAACCAGATTGTGGAATACACTTTGGACATCCTCATCCGCTTCAATTTTAGCTACAAGTTTGAGTACCTCTTCAGCATTCTCTTCTGAAAGCTCGACTGTATTCATGGGGATCCACTCCAGCTGAGAATTGACTACTGTAATTTTTTGGTCCTCCAGGCCTTTTTGCATATTCCCAAAGTCAGTGAAAGCACACCGAACAATTAAGACATCAGCACCATCTTCATTGACGCCTTCGCCAAGTTCTTCCAGCCCGAAGTCAATCAGCTCAAGCTCTATTTCCTCTGGATCAAGCCCTTCTGGCGATAAGTAAAAGACCCCCATTTTATTAAACTGAAAACTTACACTTCCCGTCGTTCCTAGTGATCCACCTCCTTTATTAAAAGCAGCACGTACATTCGCTACGGTTCTTACCGTATTGTCCGAGGCGGCTTCAACAATGATGGCGACACCATGAGGAGCATATCCCTCATACATGATTTCATCATAATTCGCCATGTCCTTACCCAGTGCCCGCTTGATCGCACTCTCTACATTGTCTTTGGGCATATTGACACTTTTCGCATTTTGCATAGCGCGACGAAGTGAAGAATTGTTGTCCGGGTCCGGTCCACCGGCTTTTACAGCAATAGCAATTTCTTTTGCGATTCGGGTAAATTGTTTCGCCATTCGATCGTATCGCGCAAACATACTGGCCTTCCGGACTTCGAATATTCTACCCATTTATTTTTTCTGTTTGATCGGCAAAGGTAATGACTAAAGCAAGATATTCACAGCTTACCAATGCAATGCAAACCTACTGTATAGCGGCACAGCCCTTTTGTTCTCTTTTCTGGTTGATGAAATGAACTGAAACAGGCCTAAGTCTTGCTTCATTTGATTATTGCTATTTTCGTCATGACCATCGGTTTATGACTAAGAAAAAAAGCGCGACCCCTACTATTCAGCCATGGGCTAAACATTTCCGTTGGTTGGTTCCGCTCATCGCTATTCTTGTCTATATCCCTTCATTTAATGCTGATTTTACGCTTGATGATGTGTTGATCGTGGAAGAAAACACCTATGTAAGGTCCCTTGACAAAATCCCTGATATATGGACCTCTCATTATTGGGCAGGCAAGGTTGATGCAACAGATAAAGGCCTGTACAGACCTTTAACGCTGACATCCTACAACCTGCAATATGCCCTTTCCGGAAAAAATGCGGCAGCCTTTCACTTAGTGAATATCTTGCTTCATGCGCTGCTCTGCATAGTTCTGATGTGGTGTGTCACCCTTTTGTTTTCTGATCAGCGTCTCGCCATTCTTTCAGGTTTACTTTTTGCGATTCATCCGATACATACAGAAGCGGTTGCCGGAATAGTCGGTAGAGCTGAAATCATGACAGCACTCTTTATTCTACTGGCGATGATCAGTTACCATCAATGGGTAAAGGACAATAAACTAAAATGGTTGGGCTTTCTGTTGCTTTCGTCATTTGCCGCTATGACCTCAAAAGAACATGGCTTTTTAATTCCGGCTATTATCGGGCTTCAGGAAACTTACTATTTCTTTAGTCAAAAAAAATACGCCGTAAAAGACAAAAAGAAATGGATTGCCTTTGGAACAGTGAGTCTGCTTGCAGTGCTACTATGGATATTTAGAAGTACGATTACGGGTCCGACGGCTTCACATGAAATGTGGGCATCTGTTTCCACTGGCGATCGAATGGCTACTGCGCTCCGAACGACGGTTGAATATATCGGCATGCATATCGTTCCAATCCACCTTTCTGCAGACTACTGGGTGCATGAAGTCCCTATTGTAGGATTTGGAAATTTGGGAGTGCTTCTGAGTACAGTGGTTATTGTTGCGCTGCTGATTGGTACATGGGGTTTAAAACTACGTTGGCCGGTAGTTTCCTGGGGCGTGCTATTTTTCTTCCTGATGCTCCTTCCAGTATCAAATTTTTTATTTGCTGCTGGTTTTCTCAAGGCTGAACGTATATTATATATACCATCCATCGGGTTGATCATCGCTATGGCCTTTTTACTACTAAAACTGTTTGAATCTAAAAAGGGCAGGATTCCAGCCATGGTATTGGCGCTTCTGATGATCCTGTTTTTTGTAGGGAAAACCTTCTTAAGGGCTGGAGATTGGAAAAACAATTACACTCTTTCGATTGCCACATTGAAAACTTCCCCAAATAGTCCAAGGTTCAACAACATGATGGGGCTTGAGCTAAAGGCCAAAAAGCAAGGTAAAGAAGCCCTTGTCTATTTCGAAAAAGCCGTTAAATCCAATCCAAATCATGTTCCGGCGCTGGTCAATCTGGGCCTCGCTTACCGCAATCTTGGGCAATATGAGGAAGCTGCAGCTATTCTTGAAAAAGCCCTCGAACTGAATCCTAATACACTGGCAACTTATGTCAATCTTATGTCCGTATACCGATCCCTTAATAACAACAAAAAAAATCTTTCAGTAGCTAAAAAAGCACTGGCCAAATACCCTCAATCAGCCCCAATTATATGGAATGCAGCCAATGCTTACCATCTTATGGGAGATATGTCTACGGCAAATGAATTGAGGGCCCGAGCCCGAAACATTGACCCTACTATAGGCGCGGAATAATTAATCACTTATATATTAGATATTTTCATTATATTTGTTGCGTTAATGAATTACAAAAAAGTGATGATGTAAAATCAACATTATTCCTTTTGGAATCGTTATACTAACAATTAATCCCATGATGCGTTTAGTAAATCGAATCTTAAACTTCTTCCGGAGCCGAAAGGCAACTGATCCTGTATCTACAGGGGCAGCAAAAAAGGAAGAATATGAGCGATGGTTAGGAATATAATTTCGCCATTTCGTTCATGAACATACCAATACTGAATTCTTGCAACTGCAAGTCAATGGAGGCTTTTTGCCTTTTTAGATAACTTTTGTAGCAACCTGAGCTGAATTTAGAATATCCCCTTCTCCCCTTTTTCTGGGTTGTATTCTTCTATATTTTTGAAAATTGGTTTTTAGCCAAAAAGACGAGTTATATAA
>JBBKWA010000137.1:0-8369 GCA_037968695.1 Saprospiraceae bacterium | reverse complement strand
TCGAAACTCGAGCGGCCCGGCAGGTGTGGCACACTTTCCTTCTCTTCCCTAGCTCACCAGTAGCCCAGGCGAAGGTGAGGGCCAAAAAAGTCTCCCGCAGATAACGCAGATTTACGCAGAAAAGAGGTTCGCGCAGAGACCAGAGGCGGAGAGTGGTTTTGTCGGAAATGCCGTTGTTGGAGTTTGCTCCAACAACATTGTTTTCAAGAGTAAGCTTGTAGAGTAAGATGATGCAGGAGCAAACTCCGTGCTGTGGGCAAGATATTTAGCAGGATCAAAAAACTAAACCTTCTAAACCATGGAACCGTAGGTGACAATACTAAACTTTCTAAACTCTTTGCCCTTTGCTCTATCCTTTTCGATAGAAGTGTCGCACCTGAGTTTCTTCTAAAACTTCCGAAGAAGTTGTGGGAAATGCTTTAGGACTTCAGGGATGTTTGACTCCGGATAGACTACCTGATGGTGCACTGCTACTGGCCATGGATCATTTACCGGTAAACCTATATAGGCATCAAGTTTTTCTTTAGCGATAGTACTCATAGCCTCCAATTGCTCCCAAATATCTTCCGGCCAGACAATCTTTTCCTTCATATAAGCTATCGCATACGCTTCCGCCATTGCATGGAGTGCAATATTATACATCCCCTTTTCCATATGCCCTTTTATAAGGTGTGGAACAGAAATAATCATTGTTCCGTCTTCCTGCTCAACTTCGGCTATGTGGACATCATCCGTATACATTGGGGAAAGGAAAGGATGGTGGTAAAAGACGATTCGATCCACTCCCTCATAAAGGAATGTCTTTTGATGCATCGTCAACAGGATAGCGTACCAGGCCAGCATATACTTGACATCATCCGGGGCATCCTGTTCGTTTTTATTGATAAATTCCTTCTTCATAATCCACCGTACCATGCGATCTTCGGCCATTTTCTTATTGGGGACAGGCATCTCCCTAAATTGCTTTGCCGTAGCCACAAGCATATGGCGCATATCCGGATCCAACGTTTGTGGCACCGCCCTGATCATCAACTGATCGATCTGATACTGAAATACATACGCGATCACGAGGATCAGCAGACAGCCGGATAAAAGGTAGATAAGGTCCGGTCTTTCCTTAAAAAAGATGAAATATGCGCACAGCGCAATGCCGGCAGCTGATAAAACCATTATTCTTCTTGCCATAGCTTTTCTAAAATTATCCTCAAGAATACCTAATTAGGATGGAAAATGCTACTTTTGCCTCCCCTCATGATCTAAAGTCATGATATGGTGAGGGTACCTTAGCTCAGTTGGTAGAGCAATGGACTGAAAATCCATGTGTCCCTGGTTCGATTCCTGGAGGTACCACGAGAAAGGCCCGGCTGATGTCGGGCCTTTGTTTTTCCATTACATTGAAGCCGTTAAGTTGTTCTTTTTTTCCGATACTATATCTTTATGATATACGGGACAATTAAAAAAGAATTTGGAGGTTTTGTTAGCACAATTCTTTTTCAATATCGACAGGTCTGTTACTTTTTTCACATGTCCTGTATTTGATAATAATACGAGATCGCCATCCTGTACTATTTTAAAGTACAGGACAAGAAAAAGTAACCATTCCGCTCGAGCGGAACTAGTGACCCAAAAAACTCGCATTTACATTCTGGTCATTTTTCTTTTTATCTGGTTTGCTTACTCGCTTTGCAGCTTTTCACTTGCACCCCTTTTTGACTAGAAGATCAAAAAGCGGCCAAAAGAGTAGCTCAAACTCCCGCTCAGCGGGATGGATCACGAGGCAGGAATTGATCTCAATCAGAATCAATGGACATTCAGATTAAAAAGATTTTTGTCCTTCCTTGCTCGCAGTAGCTTCGAGGAGAAGTCGTGAAAAAAAAGTTTCCCGCATATACCGCAGATAAGAAAAGAGATGCGCGCAGAGGCGCAGAGACGCAGCGTTGATATTTTGGTTGAATATAAGTTGCAGGAGCAATCTCCGGACAACTGCATGAAGGTGTTGCGGAGAATTAAATCACAGGAATAAACACTTAAACAGTTCCCTATTTAAACATTCAAAAAACTAAACCCTCTAAACCATGTCACCGAAGGTGGCAATTCTAAACTATCTAAACACTATCCTCTTTGCCCTATGCTCTTTGCTCTTTGCTCTTCGCTCTTCGCTCTTCGCCCTATGCCAATCGAGCGTATAGTTTTTCTGCGAGGGCTTTCATCTCTTCTGCAGGAAACGCTGGTCTGGGGTTGGAGAATGACAAGTCAGCAATGGCTTTCATAGGAATTAAATGGACGTGCGCATGTGGCACTTCGAGGCCGGCAACCATCACCCCTATTCGCAGACAAGGCACTTCTTCCCGAAGAACATGGGCTACTTTCTTTTCAAAGACATTCATGGCAGCCAGTGTATCATCATCCAGATCAAAGTAATAATCGACCTCGATTTTCGGCACCACCAGCGTATGGCCAAAGGCTACAGGACGGATGTCTAAAAAAGCTAAAAACCGATCATCCTCTGCTACTTTGTAGCAAGGAATTTCTCCGTTGATGATTTTTGTGAATATTGTGGCCATATGGTGGTATTAAAAGAAAATATCTAAAACTTCAAACTCTATTGCTCCCCCGGGTGTATGGACGGTGGCGATTTCGCCAATTCTTTTTCCAAGCAAGCCCTTACCAATCGGACTACTAACCGAAATCTTTTTAGCCTTTAGATCAGCCTCAGTTTCTGAAACAAGATGATATACAATTTCAGCTTTGTTTTTTGTATTGCGAATCTTGACTTTCGCCAATACGGTAACTTTCGAAGCATCAAGCTGAGACTCCTTGATGACACGTGCATTTGCCATAACTTTATCCAACTCAGAAATCTTCAGTTCAAGCATCCCCTGCGCATCCTTGGCAGCATCGTATTCTGCATTTTCAGATAAGTCCCCTTTATCGCGTGCTTCAGCAATCGCTTTTGCTGCGTCCTGACGACCATCGCTTTTTAATTCATCGATTTTTTTCTTCAATAGGTCAAAGCCTTCCTGCGTCATGTAATGTATCTCGCTCATAGTCAAAACTTTAAATAATTAATAGTGGCCCAGACACTTTACCTTGTATACAGCCCAAATAACTTTATGCTTTGCGTTAATTAAGCATCCCATCAGATAGGTAAATTGTCTGTCCAGATTAGACGAAAAAAACGTTCTCATCAGGTGTCTGATAAGAACGTTCTTCTAATATTCTAAGGCAAAGATATGGAATTATCCCGCCGCAATCAAGTCCTACATCTTATAACGTAGGCTGAAGTTATGTGTACCACTGAATGGATTGGTCGCTAAATAGGCATAATCTACTGCAAATCTTCCCGGAGAATCCTTCTTTAAAGGCACTTCGACGGTCACTCCTCCACATAAACCTGTATATACGCCATGTCTGTCATCGTTTGTAGAAACACCCAGTTCAAGCACATATCCGCCTCTAAGCATAAACATTTCGCGAAAAGCATATTCTATACCACCACCTATCTGGTCAACTGAAAAACTATTCGCTGTAAAGTTTCCAACGGCTGTGATTCTATTTTTGCTTCCTGCATAAAAATCATAGGATAACCCTATATTAAGCGTTGACGGAAGTTCAAATCCTTCAGCTCTTTGGTTAACTGTAATTGGATAATCAATACCCCCTTTCGGGTTGCTTGTCTGGAAAGAAAGGCCTTCACCGCCAAACCTCATTGGTGAACCAATGTTGCGCAATGAAACACCAAATTTAAAGTTGTCATCTTCTCCGGTAACATACTGTACGCCGGCGTCGATCGCTATACCAAAAGCGCTTACATCCGCAATACTTTCTGAAATCCCTCTTAACAGGATACCCACAGATACCTTTTTATCGAACGTATGGCTATAAGCTAGTCCGATGTTAAAAAAGTTTGGGCTGAAGGTGGCCCCTGTACCTTCAGGGGCATCTGTGGTCGTCACAGCAATATCACCAAAATCCATCGCCGTCAACGTGATACCAAAGGCTCCGCTTTCGCCCAATTTCTGAGCATACCCAAGGCTGTTGAGACCAATACCGGTACCATCAAAAAGTATGGTGTGTCCCATCACAATTTCATTTTTACCTATCCTGGATAAACCGGCCACATTGATTTGCATTGCTTCAACGCCAAATACCATCGAGGTGGTCATAGCATGAAGACCGGCATTTCGGGCCCATGGGTTTAAGAGCAATTCATATCCTCCGGCTTCCCCCTGTCTGTCAGGGTTACCTGCAAAAGTGAGTGCCGGGCTAAGCGCGAAAGCGGCTATCAATACATTTAATATAAGTCTTTTCATACTTTCCTTTCTTTCAGCAAACCTGGTTTGAAAAAGTAATATTTGTTTTTCGTTTAATCAAATTCTATAATCCACTTGGGTCAAATTGTCTGGCTACACCAAACCACTTAATCACTCGCTCTCCATAAACAGGAGAATTTACATGAATTAGGTATACTCCGCTAGAGACCGGAATACCGGCATAATTTTTAAGATTCCAAATAACATCAGGAACAATTTGAGTTTGTGCTACCGGTGGATTATTTCTCGGCGGCGAATTTGGTTTCCCCACTTCGTTTCTAGTGTATTGTTGAATAAACCGACCGTCCAATGAATATATCGTAATAACACATTTCGCGGGCAGATTAGTGATTTTTACCGTATTGTCATAGGATGAATTTTCGTATTCACTATAGGCCAAATATGGATTTGGTACGACATTGATTGCTGCCAGTGCTTCAGGAATCTCGTCCTTCGTCAAAGGCTGAGGAGACACCCCTTCAAACTTAATTCGATAGGTCGGATAATCTTCAAAATTACCATTACCTGTCGCTTTTTGATATGGATTATCAACGCGCAATTTGATCGATACATTATTTGGAATAAGCCCTTCATTCAAAGGCAATAACGATACTGCAGGATCATCAATCAATATAGGCATAGCTGTCCAGGCGATTTTCGCCAAAGCCCTTGATTTGATCGGTGCACTCGTTCTGTCCAGATCTCTTCTCAAAACTTTACACTCATCATATTTTTCTCTGGTGACATAGATATAATGCTGCCCACCCATATAGAAATCCAGGGGAGACGGATTATTAAGATTAATACCAGGCAATACCACTTGAGAAGTAGGATTCCAAACCATATCATGCGCCTCTGTTCCAAGGCCGAGGGCCTCAGCAACAAATTCACGATAAACAGAATTCTCTCCAAAGAAAATGTTGAGTCGCTGTCCTGTTTCCACATCTATAGCATAACCAGGAAACCAACCCATACCAGTCAATGGATTACCATTGTCATCTACAGCGCCATCCGGATCCGGGAAGCCATCTCCATCTGCATCGTACTTCCCTACAGAAAGTTTTCCTCTTGAGGTTATACTTCCTTTGCCACCTTCTGTCTTAAGGCCAATCCAGTTATCGGACGTGTAATATTGATTTGCTGTTTCCACCACCACACATCTACTCCATAAGGACGTATCAGATGTAAAGACAATATCAACATTGGGTAATGCCTGTAAAACGCCACCAAACTGTGGATTTTGAACCAATCCACCAGAAGAATTCAACCAGGCCGGCGTGATATTAAAACCTATTGGGTTTTCCGCTGGCTCATTTGGATCCCAATCTGTCAATACATATGGCAGCCATGGAGAAAACTTAGAAAATGCTTGTTGGGGATCGAGCATGAAGTTTGGATAATCCGGCAATTCTGTTTGTACAAAATTAAAGAGCGGTATGCCGCCAAAATCATCACCAATGAAGGTCACCCATTCTGGTTTAGAAGCATCAAAATAATCCAGATCATAACCGATCGTACCATTTGATTCATCTACATTGTCACCCGCGTCACTAGATTGTCCGATAAAAACAGATATACCCAGATCAGAAATAAGTTGTTCGTTTAATTCTGCCAAAGGCTTCTCTGATGCATAATATATTGATGGGTCATCCTCTCGATAGAACTTCCAGCCTGCAGTTTGAGACAAGGAGTCATTTGGTTTAGGGGTAGGATCAACCATTTCAAGAATGTATGTTCCATCCATGACGACCAATGGGTTAAACACCTGTACGCGCACTGGGCCTGCACCGGAAGCATAGGTTAATTCCCCAGGCGTATTTGTATTATTCAGGATTGAATCATATTCCAATGGATCCATCTCCAGAAAGTTTTCTCCTGCACCTACACCTTCCAGGCGCGTAATCACGGGCCCTTCACCATATCTGGCATTGACCATTTGGAAAGTTTGTGGGTGTGGTAGTGGATCGTAGGTTCTGATATTTTGTCTGCCTTCCAAGTAAGGCGTTCGCTGACCTATTAGTGTTAGTGGATTGAATGGCTCATATTCATTATAGCCAAAAGCGATCGCCGTATAGTAATAGTGCTTGTGGTTAACAAGTTTTCGATCCTGAGAGGCAAACTGATCCTCAGTCACCAGAAAGGTATGGCGAATACCTGCATCAGTACCGACCACTCTTTCAAAAGGCACCCATACATCGGAATTATTAGGCCCCTGGACAGTCCCCCAGTTAAATAGTTTTGTTACACCATTTCGCTTGTCAACCTGGAATATCTGTCTTGCTTTTGTAATGTCACTAAGTTCACCTGTCGTTACGTTTCCGTTAAGCAGTTGATATACTCTGTACCCCTCAAATACATAATTACTATCTACCTCTCCTTCCGGAACTTCAAGACCACGCTCGCTATATAATTCAAAAGCGTTATTAGAGGTAAGCTCATCATTGCTCAATACCATTATCAACTGGCGATCCAATTCGATCCAATCAAGATCCGGGGCATCCGGTCCACTTGGCAGGATAAAGCAATTATTAAACAAAGCCTGTGCTAGATCATCAGCTGCACGTAGCTCGGTCAATTCAGGGCAAGGATAGATTTGATCGGGAACCCAAACAGCACCAATAATCAACTCGTTGATCGCTCCCGGATCCAAACGGAATGGACCAGTGGCCTGTACCGTTCTTGGGTCCATTGTCCCTAGTCCAGCAGAGCACATTGACCAATCGTTGGTCGATGTAGGATCCCCTGTAAAGGCATATTCAATTGGCACACTACCAGGGCCCAGATTATAGCCACTGCCACCAAAAGTATAAGGTGTACCATCTCGCCATGATCCGGAGAGGTAGCGATAGAATTCAATATCTGTTTGTGGATCCACCATAGCCGCCGGCCATGAACCCGCACCTTGGCGAACATGATAGGTAAATGATGACATCCCCAACTCCATACGATGATCCAAATCAAACACAATCAGTGTGTCACCAATATATCCTATGGTGTCGTAAATTTTTGGATAATCAAGAGGATCCAATGGCAGCGCATCGATTCGGAATGTATCAATCAATCTCACTGGCGCTAATGGCCCTCTGAAGTAATCAATCCCTAAAATCGGCACTTCATCACAGTAGGTTGTACTACCTGTTGTACAATCACAACCTGAATTACCATCAATCTCATCCTGATTGTAGACATACATTAAACTTCTGGACGTGTCGGATCCAATAAAATCATCTTCGGAACAACCGAGGTCAGCATCCACCCACATACCGAAAAAAGTACTGTCAATGGGGGTTACCGCTCTGTTAATCAACTTGTACCGATAGAAGGTCATGTCATTAATCTGATCATTCGTTGCATAGCCAAAGGCCTGCACTTGTACCTCCATACGAATAGGGCGACCATTTGTATTGGTGTGGCTGTTACCGGCATCATTATACACCCAAAAGACTATTTCGTCCGGATAGTTACTTTCTGTAGGACATCCTTTTACTTCGATGGCAGGATAATCCCCATCGCAAGGTTCGTAATTACCATCTCCATTTTTATCGAAAAACGCTCCTAATCCTTGATTATCATTTGGCAGATCAAAGGAGTAATATTCACTCCAATAGGGGTTTCCGCGAGCAGGATATCTTCTTAATGATCTTGGAATTGATTCACAATCCATTGGTACGCCTGTAGATTCGGCCACTTCGAGTGCCCGAATATGATTTTGTATATCTATACCTTTGACCACAAAAAATCGATCCCAGTTTGCACATGTATCTGCCCCAGTTGTTCCAATAGAAGACAGTGGGCCAGGCCAGAAGTCATTCCGAGTAGCGGTTCGATATGTTTGCGCGGCAATCTTAAGGTTGCCGGCATCATCAAATCCACCTAACCAAACAGCGCCTGCAAAAAGAGAAGAAACACCTGGTATCCCTAATGCCGGATCCACTTTTGGCACGATGTATTGTCCTGCATCCAAATCCCACCATAAATCACCCCCGTTGAGCAATCTGGCTCGAACGTTGTTAATGGCAAGGTCATACGACATAGTCGCCGGTGCACAATCAGATC
>JBBKWA010000136.1:0-11723 GCA_037968695.1 Saprospiraceae bacterium | reverse complement strand
AGATGCGAGCGGGTGGTCTCATGATCTTTATCATGCAAGAATTCACCCGCTGCAACTGCTAAAACCAACCTGAGAATGATAATAGAACCTATCTTATATATCATTTATGCCAGCGCTTCCGCCAGCAACTTTTTGTCATCAAATGGATAGCGGTGACCGTTAATTTCCTGGTACTTTTCATGCCCTTTACCGGCCACTAAAAGAATGTCTCTTGTTTTCGCCATCATTACGCCAGCCCTTATGGCTTCCTTCCTATCTGTGATACGCATCACTCGCTCCTGTCTTTCCGTTGGCACCCCTGGCCACATTTCATTTAAAATTTCTTCCGGATTTTCTGTTCTTGGATTATCTGAAGTCAGAATCACCTGATCCGCAAGTACTGATGCTATTCTGGCCATCTCCGGCCGCTTGGTTCGATCCCGGTCTCCTCCGCACCCTACGATGCAAATAATTTTTGTTCCCGGTTGTCGAACTTGGATTAAAGTGCTCAGCACGTTGTGCAGTGCATCCGGTGTGTGTGCATAGTCTACCACTGCAAAAATCTGTTTGCTTCCGACCACAAGATCAAAGCGACCTTCTGCCGGTTGTAGTCTGCTCAATTCGGTTAGTACCTGTTCTTTGTCCTCTCCCAGTAAAATTGCTGCACCATAAATGGCCAGGAGATTTGACGCGTTAAACTTTCCGACTAACCGCACGTGCAATGGTATTCCATCCAACTCAAGTTGCAAGCCGTCAATACGGTTTTCAATGACGCGCACTCTGAAATCAGTAAGCTTGGTAAGACTGTAATTTGAGACCTTAGCAACAGTATTCTGTACCATGACTTCAGCGTGCTTGTCATCCGTATTGATTAAGGCAAACGCCTGAGCACTTAATCCATCAAATAATATTTTTTTCGCTTGTATGTATGATTTAAAATCACCGTGATAATCAAGGTGATCATGCGTGATGTTGGTGAAAATGGCAACGTTCCAATCGACACCCTCCACCCGAAATTGATCCAGTGCATGACTACTCACTTCCATAAAACCATGCGTACATCCTGCATTGACCATTTTCGCTAAAGCTTCCTGCACCGCCACCGCATCAGGGGTTGTATATCCTGATGCTTCAATTTCATCACCAATTCGGTTTTCTATTGTGGATAACAACCCGCACTTATAACCAAGTCCCGAAAAGAGACTAAATAATAAGGTGGCTATAGTTGTTTTTCCATTTGTTCCGGTGACACCAATCATCGTAAGTTTTGAAGAAGGATGACCATAAAAAGTACTCGCTATTTGTGCTAATACTTTTGCTGAATTATCAACCTTAATAAAACTCACTTCCTCCTTTAGATGCGTTACCGCTTCCTGAGCGATCACACATACAGCTCCACGATCTACCGCAATGTCAATGAACTTATGTCCGTTGGTCGTCCTTCCTTTCACTGCCACAAATACTGACCCCGGTACTACTTTTCTCGAATCAAAGTGAATCGCTGTTATTGGCTTATCCACTTCTCCTCGTATTTCATTTATACGGATGTCGACGATCAACTCTTTGATAGTCATATCACCCTAATGTCAAGTGTATAGTTTTTCCTTTTTCGATAGGCTGTCCTGATTTTACTGACTGGCCTGTCACTCGTCCTACACCGTTATATCGAACATGCATTCCTTTATTTTCCAAAAGATAAATGGCATCGCGAATTCCCATTCCGTTTAATTCCGGAATTTTATTATTCGCCAAAACATCCTGGACCTCCATTCTAATCTGCTTACCTCCTGCCAGGCGTGCCCAATCTCCCTGACCACTGACTTTACTATCGAGCTTCAATTCATCTACTAAATCATATAGCTCGTCTTTCTGGGACCAACCTGCAAGACGCACATCCTCTCCGTACGCCAGCGTATCTGGCAGCGGTATCGTCGTCAGCAACGCTCGGTTGATACCCATGCATCGGTCAGCTATCTTTCTGAAAATCGGCAATGCTGAAGAAGATCCATAGTAGCCCCCGATGACAGGATCGTACACCATCACGATGCAACTATACTTTGGATTTTCAGAAGGAAAGTAACCGGCAAAGGAAGCCATGTACTGCTTTCGCGGACTGTTCGGATCATAGTAGTCTGTTCGAGCTGTTCCTGTCTTGCCACTAAACATATAGTAATCCGGCTTAGCATTTTTGGCCGTGCCAGTCTCCACTACGCCTCTCAAAAGTTGTTGCACTTTTTGAATAGTTTCCACCGACGCTATCTGCTCACTGACTATTTCCGGATAAAAACGCTTTATGACTTTTCCGTCCGAAGTTATTTTTGAGACGATAAAAGGTCTCATCATCTTTCCGTCATTCGCAACCGCATTATACAATCTTAATATCTGCAGAGGTGTCAATCGACATTCGTAGCCGGTGGACATCCAGGGTAGTGTGGTTCCGCTCCATCGATCTTCTTTTTTAGATGGATCCTTAATCCTTGGAGCACCTTCACCATCTAATCTTATCCCGGTTTTTTCATGCAAGTGCATATCATGCATTCTGCTTACAAATTGACCTGCACGTCCATCACGGCCATAATATTCCTGAATCAGGCGAGCGATTCCAACATTGGAGGATATCTCAAAAGCTTCTTTGAGTGTACTTTCATAAATGCCATGTTGCTTGGAATCTTTCATCGTACGATCAAAGAAATGTCCTGTACCTCCACCTAGGTCGACGATGGTATTGAGATCAGCTCCTTTGTCTTCCAGCAAAGCGATAACACTCGCCAGCTTAAATGTAGAACCTGGTTCTGATGAGTAACCAACTGCATAGTTGTAATCTTCATTGTATCCTTCACCATCGGCACTACCCAGATTTGCGATGGCGACAATAGCACCGGTTTTCACATCCATAATCACAGCCGTTCCTTTTCTCGCCTGACTTTTTTCAAGTCCTTCAAGCAAGGCATACTCTGCGATATCCTGCATTTCCGGATCAATCGTTGTGTGCACATCTGCACCGCGTTGCCCTTCCAAATCATCCAGATTACTAACAGGAATCCATGCCCCTCCGGTGACGCGCTGTACTAAACGCTGTCCTTCCTCTCCTTTTAAATATTCGTCAAAGGAACCTTCGAGACCTACCATTTGTGCATTATCACGCTCAATACCAAGTGTTCTGCTTGCTAATAATTTATAAGGCTTTACACGAACATGCTGCCGATCGATGATTAAGCCTCCAGTGTTCTTACCCAATCTGAATATTGGAAAGGTTTTTATTTGTTCGAGTTCGCGTATGCTTACGCCTTTTGCCAATAGTGCATAGCGATCTCCATTTCTTCTTTTCTGAATCAGCCAATCTCTCATTTGCGTTTTTGAGACGCTGCGATTGACATATTTCGTGAGATAGTAAGCCAGACTATCAACATTAGCTCTGAAAATATCTTCCCTTAATCCATTTGCTTTGAAGTCAACATGCAAATCAAAAAACGGAAGGGAGGTCGTCATCAGGCTCCCATCAGCAGCCAGAATATCGCCACGATCAGCTACCACAGGAATATATTTAAGGTATAGGCTATCGCCCAAACTTCTCCACTGCTCGCCTTCCACAACAGATATATGAATTGCCTTATAGGCAAGCAAACCTGCTATCCCCATCATACCGAGGGCCACCAGGTAAACTCTAATCAACAATTCTTTCTTTATCTCTTTCATCTGTGGGAGGGGGGATCAAGCTGTCACCTGATGACCACTGGATTTTGAGTTAAGAAATGAAGGTCTTGCGAAACAACGCTTCGCTCTATCATCGTAGGTGTGGATTGATACATGAGTTCGGATTTGACGGTCATGTATCTCCATCGCTGCTCGCGCAATTCCTGCTGCAGGGTTTGCACTTTACGTACATTGCGTTCTGCGAAATGTACATTGCCTATATACAGAACACCTAAGCCGCAAAGGAAGTACAGGAACGGCAAGTTCTTGTAAATCATCTTTGTACCAAGGAGTCGATATAATGAATTTTTAATTGGCATGCTTTTCGCAGTAACTTATTGAGTATAGGTGTTTAAATATTTGTTTTTCTTATTTCATGATGTCGCTTACAAACGATCATCTTGGTAATTCTTTACTTTTCACTCTTTTCATTTTGCACGCAGAGGCGCAGGGACGCAGTTTTAATTTTTCGCTTTCTGCCCTTCTGCCTCTTCCTCTATTGTTAGATATCAGACCTCAGACGCCAGATTTTAGACTTGTTTTTCAACAAGGTGTAAATTTGCATTCCGCCTTTCTGCCCTTCCGCCTTTCTGCCTTTCTCTCTTCTGCCTCTTTCCCTCTTCTTCCTTTATCTCTTCTCTGCTATTCGCATCTTCGCGCTTCTCGACCTCGGATTTAATTTTTGTTCTTCATCGTCTGCTTCGACCGGACGTTGTGTAATGACTTTCCAATTTTGTTTTCTTCGTCCAAACAAATCCGTATCGGCCTCCCCTTCAAAATTTCCTGTTTTAAAAAACCTTTTGACCAATCTATCCTCCAATGAATGGTATGAAATCACAACGATTCTTCCATTCGGTTTCAAGACTTCTTCTGCTGATGTGAGCAAATCTTTTAGTGCCCCCATTTCATCATTTATTTCAATTCGCAAAGCCTGAAACAATTGCGAGAGATATCTCATCTTCTGTCCTTTTACGCATTGTCCTGCAATCTCTGCGAGTTGCCCTGTTGTTTTGATGGCCCCACCAGCTCTCGATTTGACAATATGTTGTGCCAAAGTCTTTGCGTTGGTGATTTCTCCATATCTGGAAAACATCTTTTGCAACTGTGCCGCATCATAGGCATTAACAATATCTGCCGCAGACAATGCTTGCTGCTGATTCATTCGCATATCCAATGGTTCGTCAAAACGATAAGAAAATCCTCTTGCGGGATCATCAAACTGATGTGACGAAACACCCAGGTCTGCAAGCAGGCCATCTACTTTGCCGTAAACTCCATAATACACCATCCACTTTTTAAGGTGGCGAAAATTGGATACGATCAAGGTGACGCGCTCATCTCCCCAGAGATTTGCTTCAGCATCTTCATCCTGGTCAAAAACAAACAGATGACCTTTGTCATCCAGACGATTTGCTATTTCTTTTGCATGTCCTCCACCGCCAAAGGTGACATCCAGATATATTCCATTCGGCTTTATCCCGAGACCATCAAGTGATGGACCGAGCATGACCGGTGTGTGATATTTACTCATCAGACCCTTTGGTCCTGAAGTGTGCAATCTTTTGTGCGAGTGCCGATATATCCTCGGGCTCTTTATTAATCATCTCCTGATAAGCATCGGCATTCCACATTTCGAGATATTCGCCTACTGCGGTGATGATGATCGTCTTGTCAATAGCTGCGTAGTCAAGTAAAATTTTTGGGAGGAGTATCCGATTGGCCTTATCTGGCGTAAAAGCCGTAGCCCCTCTGTAGAAGTACCTTTTAAACTGCCTGACTTCTGGTAGATATTCATTGAGGCCCTGGACTTCTTTTAGCTTGCTCGTCCAGACATCTTTTGGAAAAAGATAGAGGCAATGTTCAAATCCTCTGTTGGCTACAAAATCACGAGCGTTGTTTTCACCTAACTGGTTGAGGATCGATGCGGGTAGCTTTAGCCTCCCTTTCTCATCGAGCTTGCATTCATATTCCCCAAAAAAGTTGGTCGTCATTCCTTTTCTCAGTCTTGTAACATCCCAAATGTAGAAAACCTTCCCACTCTCTACCACTTTCTCCCACCGTAAATTTCAAAAAAACCACCGGAAAACTTCATCTCGGGTGGTGCGTATTCACAAATTAGTGATACCCTGTACTCAAATGGAGTATATTACATATTTCAATAATGTAAATATATAACAAATAAATATAATATAATACCTTTTGAAAATAAATTTATTACATGTAATAAATGCTTTGAATATAATAAACCAATAATATGTAATAGTGTAAGCAATCGGAAAGGAGCCGATGTTTCGGCCAATGTAAGCATCAAAATATCACGTATTTGGGACGAATTACATATTAAAACTACGCCCTCAGCAGCCAAAAGCTGCTATTTATAAACCAAAATGATGAATTAAGTAAAAAGACGCTTTCAAATAAAGCAATTACCCTAAATCTGGCAATTACCGAAATGCCCAAAGGAGAAGGATATGGATTAAATAACCCTGAAAGGAGGATTGTACGAACTAGAAACGAAAAAAATAATCTTAGCGATGGTACGTCATAGGTATTTAGGCAGATCAGGTCTGAGGTTTGCGTTTCACCCTTTTGATCCTAAATACAGAACTCAATCGAAGCGCAAGCACACCAAATATAGCCTCGCGGATAATGCCCAAATGCATCTTGCTTGTCCCCATTTCCCTCTCGACAAATTGAATCGGTACTTCAGCAAGTTTAAATCCTGCTTTGTAAGCCAAATATTTCATCCCTATCTGAAAAGCATATCCAACGAATCGAATTTTATCAAGATCCAGCAACTCCAGCACTTCCCGACGATAACAAACAAACCCGGCCGTTGGATCCATAATAGGCATGCCCGTGATTATGCGGGAGTAAAGTGATGCTCCTTTTGACAGGATCAGTCTGTTTTTAGGCCAGTTGATGACTCCACCTCCCGGCACATACCGAGACCCAATCGCTACATCGGCTCCTGCTACACAGGCAGCATGCAATCGAACCAAGTCTGATGGCGGATGAGAGAAATCCGCATCCATTTCGAAAATATATTGATAGTCACGCTCAAGTCCCCATTTAAACCCATAGATATAGGCGGTACCAAGACCAAGCTTTTTTTCTCGTTCGATGAGCGAAATTACATGTCCGTACTCATCCTGCTTTTCGCGGACAATATCAGCTGTGCCATCGGGCGAACCATCATCCATGACAAGAATGTGGTAGTGCCCATCAAGTGCAACGATTGCATCTATAATGCGCCCTATGTTTTCCTTCTCCTTATAGGTTGGTATAATGATAAGCTTGTCGTACAATATCTCAGATTTGAAAAGCAAATATAGGAGAATTCACTATTTGTCTGCGTGAATGAGGCAGACACAACCGTTAAAAGAAGTTAAAGCACTAGTTATTAGCAAATTGGAAGTACGGCAATACTGATACAAGTAATTAGCAGCTAATACGTTAGATAAGAATAAAGCAAATTGGGAACTTAAGCCAAAGGGACTCTATCAAACACTTTCTTCTACCATTTCTCTTAAGACTGCTACTACCTCATGCGGATGTGGTTTGGAGAAAAAATCGCCATCTGAACCATAAGCAGGGCGATGCGCTTTAGCTGTTAAACAACGAGGCTTCCGATCAAGATGGAAGTAGCCATCCTGCTCCTGTAAAACTTTTTGCATCATATACGCCGTTGCGCCGCCCGGGACATCCTCGTCAAGGAAGAGGATTCGGTTGGTTTTACGAAGCGAATGCACGATCACATGATCCAAATCGAACGGCAACAATGTCTGGACATCAATTAGTTCAACGGATATATCATATTGCTCCAACATTTTAATGGCCTCCTGAGCAATTCGGACACAAGACCCATAGGTCACCAAAGTAATATCTGTACCTTCCTGCAGCACTTCCGGCATCCCCATGGCGACTGTAAACTCATCCAGGTTGTCAGGGCATTTTTCCTTAAGCCGATAGCCATTGAGACACTCAATCACCAGCCCTGGTTCGTTTCCTTTCATGAGCGTGTTATACATGCCTGCTGCCTGCACCATATTTCTTGGAACACATACATACATACCGCGAAGGGCATTAATAAGCATGCCAAGGGGTGAGCCTGCATGCCAGATGCCTTCCAAACGATGACCTCGTGTCCTAATGATGGCAGGCGCCGTTTGTTGACCATTTGTTCTGTATCGCAATGACGCAAGATCATCCGACAAGGGAGATAAGCCATAAATCAGATAATCCAGGTACTGAATTTCAGCAATTGGTCTTAACCCACGCAGCGCAAGCCCGATGGCTTGACCCATAATAGTCCATTCTCTGATTCCCGTGTCAAACACTCTATCTTTTCCATACTTTTCCTGCAACCCGGCGAAGCCCTGATTTACGTCCCCGATCTGCCCAACATCTTCGCCAAAAGCCACGACTCTTGGATCACGCTCAAGTAATTGATCAAAATATTTATTCAATACCTTATACCCATTCATGACTTTTGATGCTTCATCGTATTGAGGAGCAACAACAGGCACTTCAATGCATGATCCGGCTCCTTCTGCATACAAATGTGTATTGAAGTCTTGCTTCCCTTGATTATTCCATTCGACAAGCAAGGCGTCCAGTTGGGGACTGACATTAGCATATTTAAGCTCCAGGACATTTTTTATCGTAGTAGTCAAAACGATTAATTCAGAAAATTGAATATCCAAAGGACTGTTAAGTTCTTTAGCAACCAATTGTAATGATTCATCGGCTCTAATTTCATCCGACAACTGATGGAATAAATCAATGACAATCTTTTTCTTTTCACGTATCGGATCAACAAAAGCCTGCCAAGCTTTTTGCCTACATGCTCTTGTATAAGCAATTGCGTTCTGCCGCAACTCATCAATGTCTTTTTGGGAGGCAATATTGGATTCAATCATCCATTCAGCCATTTTTACGATACAATCATTGTCCACTTCCCATTGCAATCGCACTGCAGATTTATAGCGCTCATGGCTACCGGAAGTTGAATGGCCGGTTGGTTGTGTGACTTCCTGCACGTGAAAAACTGCAGGTAAGTGATTTTTTCGAACTTTTTGAATACCTCTTTCGTACATTTCACATAAGCCAGGATAATCCCAGGCTTTACATGTGTAGAGGTAAATACCTTCGCCATTTTCATCGATATGAAATCCTTCCAATAATCTTGAAATACTTCCTTTTGTGGTTTGATATTTAGTGGGAACTGAAATGCCATATCCATCATCCCATATAGAGACAGCCAGAGGCACTTTTGTCACAGCAGCCGCATTTATACTTTCCCAGAAAGCCCCCTCTGACGTACTGGCATCCCCAATAGTCACAAAACAAACTTCATTTCCATCATTACTAACTTGTAACTCCCGTCCCACCTTTGGATTTTTTCGAAACCATGCGGAGGCTTGTGCCAAGCCAACAGAACGGGCCATTTGTCCGCCGGTGGAGGAGAGGTCAGCCGAAACATTGTATTTGTCGTCCTGGGATAATAATGAGCCATCTTCATCGAGTAGTGGTGTGGCGAAATGACAATTCATTTGCCGACCACCTGAGAAAGGGTCATTCGATGAATCAGCATAGAGTTGCGCAAAAAATTCTTCCACCGTTGAAACACCACTGGCAAACATCCAGGTCTGATCGCGGTAGTATCCAGAACGCCAATCTCCTTTTTGAAAAGAACGTGCCATAGCGACTTGTGGTACTTCCTTCCCATCGCCAAAAATGCCAAATTTTGCTTTGCCGCCTAATACTTCCTTCCGTCCGATGATACTGGCCTCCCTACTTACACAGCAAATCCAAAAATCGGATAGAACTTCACGCATAAACTTATCATCTCTATTCTTTATCTTCTGAATTCTAAGCTGCTCTACAGCGACATTTCTGAGCATCGTTCTCTAAATTTAGGGTGGTTTGACAATCTTTGAAAGCGAACAAAAGTAATAAAAAGTGGTCATTTAAAAACCAATAGCGCTACCCTATTTGTTAATTACCAATAGGTTACACTATAAAATACGTAAAAAATTTGGCTTTTATTCAACGGCGCAATCAGTATGGAAGTATGCCCTTATCATCCGCCAAATAAAAATTTGGCAACAATTTTCATGTTATCCCTAATTTATACTGGAAACTGAATAATATCAACAAATTTAATAACGAACTAAGTATTGGAATAGCCCTATTAATTAGGCTTAGTGATTATGGCCTTTATGGTCGTCCTCACTTACAGGCGTTAAGTCCATCCCACATTGAGAACATTTATCACCTTTAACTCCAGTAATCTCAGGATGCATTGGGCATGCGAAATTGTGCGCTTCATTTTTAACATAGTCCATGTTACAGACTGGGCAAGTACCGGGCTGATCACTACCACTGCCTTCGCAATGCATCGGACAAATGTAGGCTGAGGTATATTCTTTGCCTTGTTGATCAGCTTGCTCTGTTTGACTAGAATCACTTGATTTATTGCCGCACGAAGTAACAGAAAGCCCAAGCGCAAATAAAGCCATTAGCAGGAAATTGAATTTTGAATTTGTCATTGATATAAAATTTAAAATGTGAATAATTAATGATTATGTGTTGGTTGTTGGCGAATATTTTGCTCTTGCATAGGAGGGTTTTTAAAATTCCGATCCAGGGTATCTCTGACTATTCCACAAGTCATCATTTTGTCGCCGAAATAGGGGTTTTTTATACTGGTTTCAGCGCTAAGCCAGTCTGCCCCATTATCATCAAACGCCATAGGACAGTGTTGTACATAGAAGGTATCCGTATCAACACCAAAAACTTTAATGGTTTTGATTAATGACTGAGACAGGAATTCAAACTGTTTTCGTTGTTCTTCCAAATCGTCCAGTTTCCCTATCTGTTCTCCATGTGACTTCATCGCTTTCATTTGCGCCATCCAATAGATATGCGCCTCCCCTTTGACAAGGCTCATATCTACATTTTCCAAAGCAATTAATAAACTCTGTGAATACGCACCAGCTTCTTTAACCTTTCCATTGACAAGTGCATCCTTAAGTAAAAGATATGCCTGGGCTACCTGACTTATTTGATTTTTAAATTCAACAGGCGAACTTGTCGTATAATCCGGTAAATGAGTTAAATGATCTGCATTTTTAACCATGACGTTTTTATTCATCATACTGGTTTGATTATTTAGTTGCGCAGCAGCATCAATAACAAAAGCACCATTCGTAACTATTTCCTCCCCTGCCGTTATTCCGCTGATAATTTCGTAACCGTTTTCAGATAGATCACCAAGTTCTACTTCTCTATATTCAAAGGATGGAATGACCGTATCAGGTATTTTGATATACACCACGGATCGAGTACCTGTCCACAATACTGATGTTTTTGGGACAATGAGTTTGCCTGAAGTATGTTTTGAATTTAACGAACCAGTAATAAACATTTCGGGTTTAAGTTGAGCATTTGAATTGCTGACTTCTGCACGAACTGCAGCAATCCTTGTTTTTGAGTTGATTACAGGATCAATAAAATTGATACGCGCAGAGAATGTCTTATTGGGTAGTGAGGGTGTAGAAAAATTGATGTTTGTCCCGAGTCTGACTTTGGCTATATCACGTTCATATATTTCAAATACGGCCCAGACATTTTTCAAGTTATAAATATCAAATAAAACTTCTCCTGTGGAAAGATAATCACCAACCGCTACACGTCTTTGGGAGACGACGCCTGAATGCTCCGCATAAATATTGAATGTTTCCTGAATTTTGCCAGTCTGTAAAATCGAATCGATCGTTTGACTACTGATTTTCCAATAGCGCAACTTACTTTTCGTTGCCTCCAGTAGTTCCGGATTGATATCCAATATCTTCTTAGCTTCCAGTAATTCTTTTTGTGCGGTAATTAAATCCGGGGAGTAAATACGCGCAATTTTCTGGCCTTGATTTACGTGCTCACCAGTAAAGCTCACAAAGAGTTTTTCGATTCTACCCGGTATATGAGAAACCAAACTGGACGCTTGTGTTTCATCAGCTTTAATCCGTCCGTTGAGCATCAGTGCATCG
>JBBKWA010000135.1:0-4432 GCA_037968695.1 Saprospiraceae bacterium | reverse complement strand
TTGGAAAAAGAGATTTCTCTCTTTAGGATGCCCTATAGCAGCGCCAAGTGTACTATACAATTTGAACAATCTTTCCAATTTCAAATTTTCATCTGAATTTTCGATCAATATGGACTGGGATGCATGGTCGAGATTGGCAGGAGAAAAAGCGGGTAGATTTGTTTATGTAAATCAAAACCTCTTACAGCATAGGATTCATTCCGACTCTGCTACTACGAAGGGCCTTCAGGATAATGCCAGACAGCAAGAGGATCTTATTATGTTCAACCGGTATTGGCCTGACGGACTGGCAAAAGCGCTTTCTGCTATTTATGCCAGAAGTTATAAATCAAATTCTTAAAAAACAAACTACAAAGGCGCAAGCACGAATGCATTATCTTCCATTCGCAGATAAGATCAGCAACAAGTACATATGAAAATACTCCAGGTCATACCATCATTTATACCGGCATATAGCTATGGTGGGCCGTTAAAAGTATGTTTTGATGTGTCAAGAGAACTGGTCAAAAGAGGACATCAGGTCACCGTCGCCACGACCGATGCATTGGATGATGCCAATAGATTGGTTGCGTTGGAAGAGACCAGAGAGGGTGTGCAAATATTGCGCTTCAGAAATATAAGTAATCGGTTGGCGAAACAGTTTAATGGATACCTTCCTATAGGGTATTATCGCTGGGCAAAACTAAATATGGCCAAATATGATATTGTGCATTGCCATGACACCTTTACTTTGCAAAATATAATCACAAGTCACTTTTGTAGCAAATACAATATTCCGTACCTCGTTCAACCTCATGGAACACTCTCCCCAGTAAGTCAGAAATCAAGATTTAAATTAATTAAGCGAGGGTTTCTGAAACTATTCAGCAATGTATTTTCAAAAGCAAAACACATCATTACGCTTACGGAGAATGAAAAACAACAGGTGACCTCCATCTACCCAAATTTGTCTTCCAAAATTGAGGTGATTCCAAATGGGATTAAACTTGATGATTTCCAAAACATCCTTAAAATAGATTTGCATGAGAAGTATCAACTTCCTAAGGCCAACCATATCATTGGGTTTATTGGTCGGATGCAATACATCAAGGGTATTGATATATCGCTGGATATTCTTGCTGAATTAAAAGGAAAATTAGATTTCACCTATCTTCTTATTGGTCCTGACGAAGGTGAAAAAGACAAACTGGACAAACTGATTGGGGAACACGGCCTTCAGGATCATGTCCATTATACAGGTATACTTAAAGGACAGGAAAAAATGGAAACCATTAAAGCCTGTGATCTTTTCTTATTTACATCAAGAAGTGAAGGCCTTCCTATGACGGTGTTAGAAGTGGCTGCGTTGGGGGTACCTCAAATCATATCAAACACGTGCAATGTTCCGGAGGTAGGAGAAAGCAAAGCAGGGTTTGAAATAGATCTGGTAGATAAAGAAGCGTTTGTTGAGAAAATATATCAAGTCTTAAAAGATACTGATCTGCATGAATCTTTATCCAGAAACACCCGGACGATGGTCAGCAATCATTTTGATCTGAAGGCGATATGTGATCGAATTGAAGAGGTGTTGTCTTAGACAAAAAAAACACCTAGTCAGAAGCAAATTTCCTTTCCAAATCATGATGGCATAATCAGATTACATATCAATCTTCTGAGGAAGGGATTTTCTTTTCCCCCATCATCGCCAGAACAATTCTCTTTAAGTATTTAACAGGTGCCTTTACAAGTGGATTATCCACGAGTTTTGATCGCATAATTGATATCAACACATGATACAATCTGGAATACACCCAGGGAAAATATTTTGTCTGGATCTCTTTGCGCTCATCATAGAACAAACTCACTTGCCTTGGATCACTGCTTATACCTGACAGATCAAAAATCGAAATCGGAATTGGTATGTGCCGAAATGAAAGCTTGCCAGTAAAAAACACTTTTACGAAAAAAGCATAGTCCGAACTCAGCTTGTACGTAGTGCTATACTTGCCATATTCATCAAACAGTGTCCTTCTGATAAATTGGGCGGGATGAGGAATGACTCCTACCAGTAAAAATGGTATGGAAACTTTCGGAGGGCTATTTGTCCTATGCAATATTACGCCGTCCCTTGCACTCATTATATCGCCATAGACAATATCCGTTGTGGGATTTGTACTCAAAACATATTCCAGAACTTGCGCATTATAAAAGTAATCTCCTGAGTTAAGAAACAAACAATAATCGCCTTTTGCTACGGCTATTCCTTTGTTCATCGCATCATATATCCCGGCATCTTTCTCAGAAACATAATAAGCAAATCGATCCTTATTAGCCAGTATTTTATCTACGCTTTCATCGGTAGAGCCCCCATCAATAATGATGTATTCATAATCCGTCAAGGATTGTGCAAACACACTTTCCATAGTCTGTTGCAAACCATCAGCATTATTGAAATTTATAGTAATTATAGAAAATAAAGGCATTTGGTGTTATAGTCAATTATTAATTCATTTAATTGCGGAAGTATTTAAATAAGTTTTACTTAACTCCAAACAAACTACGTACCTGTCTATACAAGAAACTAAGATTCATTCTTACCCAACTGGAATCTACTAAATCATGCACATTGAGCTTGCTGTTATACGCATGAAAACGGTTCAATTTCTTTCGCTTATTCCTGAACTGCTTTGTTTTAGCTAAAACAAAGAAATCCCCGTCAATACCTTCAATTATATTCCTTTCATGTGGTATCATATGTGCGGCAAAGGACATTTCGGCAGCACTACTTCTCTTTGAACTTAACAGGTACAGTGTATTTATTTTTTCCAATTCTTTGATTCCATTCAGGTCTACAGAAAAATCAAATGCCTTTAGTCTGGCATTAAAGTGCGCAAGGACTTCGGGAAGAATTTCGAAATAGGCGTCATACTTTGCCAGCGACTCTTCCCAGGAGGCAAAATTCACTCTTGCTTTTCCCAGATTAAGATTCACTTGAAATGAACCTGTAGGCTCAGGGTAATGAGCCCCTATATCACCAAAATTAGTTGTGTACGATATTCTGGGATAGACAAAGAACTTGTTCGACAAAACCATGTACTTAAAAAAGTACTTTTTCCAGGAGGACTCCGACCATTTATCAATAATAACATTACTAATCTTATCAGCGTTAGATAAGGGCTCAGGATGCAATCTCAAAAAGTCTTTAAATCCGGTCCATTGTTGCCTGCTCCACATTTGTCCCCAGGAAGAAGGCACTTGCAAAAAGTAATTATCATAGCCATCATCTAAAGGGATAAATGGTTGACGGGCCAGTTCGTTAAAGTCGTAGGCATACAAGGAAATGCCTGCAATATTCTCATCGCCACTAAATGCCGTCAATGCCGACTGGGCATACTGATAAAAAAAAGGTGAGACATACAGATCGTCTTCTAAAACAATGACCTGATCATATTGCGCTGTCAAATCGCCACAAGAAATGATATGCGCCTTAAGCCCCTGCCTCTCCGTGTGCGCAATTACCGTTTTACTACCATAGATCCATTCGAAAGCTTCTGCTATCAGGGCTACTTCATTACTATTGCTTTTGTCAATGCTGATGACAAGCGGAATATCGCTATACCCCTCATAGTTAGCGTCCTTTAACGAAGACAGAATCCTTCTTAAGGATTCCGGCCGGTTATAGGCAACAATCACAATTGCTATTTTATCTGTTTGCTCCACTCAGTATTAAAATTATTTGTTCACTTGAAAATAGAATTTCTTTTATCGACAAATTTCAACCCCCCCAATTCATCAAAATAATTTAAATAGCTATAAGTCTCTTGGAATGCTTATTCTATTTACCTATTAAATTGGATCAGAGGGATTTCTTTTTAATAAAATATCCAAAGGCTTCTTAAAGAAAGTTGTATATACTTTATAAAGCATTATTTGCCGAAAATACTTACTTACTAAAACGTAATATAGAGCAAATGGTATTGCTTCTAAAAAATTCAACGTATTAAAGTTAAAATAAAAATACCTGGACCTTATCAAACGTATATGTTGTTGCTTCAGTTTTGCCTCCATTGACCACTCTAAAAGTACTTTATACAACATAGCTCTGGAGGTGTTCAGATTTTGATGATGGATAAAACGATTATCCTGATGAATACCTCTAATAGCTATTGGCAGAATCAATTCTCCAGGATGCAAATTAAGGTAGTAAGCGCATTGCCAGATAAAAGCAGTATCCTGATGCAATAGAAGATTCTCATTAAACTTAATTCCTTCCTCCTGCAGTCGTGTTCTTTTAATGGTTAAGGCATCAATTGTAAAATATCCTGTATAGCCGGCTTCGTTTTTTGCTCCTACTAAATAATCAAACAAGCTGTTGCGTCAGCAGTGTGTCATGATGAAGTGAAGGAAGTGATTTTAGTGGAAGATGGCTCGCCGGATAATTCATTAGCGCAAT
>JBBKWA010000134.1:0-9117 GCA_037968695.1 Saprospiraceae bacterium | reverse complement strand
ATTATACGTAATGCATTATCTTGTATTGTGTAATGATGCATTCGTCTTGTTATTGTGCTATTTATGTCTCGATGCAAACGCTTTTATTAAGGATAAGATCCATCGGAATTATTCCGGTTGAGCTCTTTTAAACCTACCCAGAAGATTCAGTTTCGTTATTGAAGGCCATCAGACCTACCATAAGTTTACGATGATTTAACATTGGATCCAACGTTTCCTTGGTTGAATCAGATACCTTTGCGGTATAAATAAAATACACTTCACTAATACATTGAAATGCTATCCATTCGCTTAGGTAAATCCATCCTTTTGGAGTCAGCATTTACTTCTTTTCAAATTAATATTTTAACCAGAAAATCAGGCTTAATGTGGCAAGGCATCTATTGCCCTCTCTCAAATATCAGCCTGCACGCTTAAACTAATGATGACAAAATCTAATCACATGAATATTAAAACAATCCTTTTTGCACTTTCTGTTATTTTTCTATCTGCCTGTGGTGGTAATACAGGCGATCAGTCTGGCGACCAGCTTCAGGGGACGATTAAAATAGATGGTTCAAGTACTGTCTATCCGATCACTGAAGCCGTTGCGGAAGAATATAGAAGCGTTGAGCCAAAAGTAAAAATCTCAGTAGCCTTATCGGGAACAGGTGGAGGTTTTAAAAAATTCGGTCGTTCGGAAATCGATATTAACGATGCCTCACGGGCTATTAAAAGCCAGGAAGTAGAATTCGCCACATCCAACAATGTACATTTTGTTGAACTTACTGTAGCTTTTGATGGGATGGCTGTTGTGGTCAATCCACAAAATGACTGGTGCAACGATATGACGGTTGCAGAATTGAAGCTGCTTTGGTCACCTGAAGCCCAGGGAAATATCATGAAGTGGAATCAAATTCGCCCGGAATGGCCAGACCAGGAAGTTCATTTATTTGGGCCTGGCGTTGAAAGTGGTACTTACGATTATTTCACTGAAGCTATCGTTGGAAAAAGTCATTCCAGCCGTGGTGATTTTACGGCCAGTGAAGATGATAATGTATTGGTCCAGGGAGTTGCTTCGGATAAGAACGCGCTAGGTTTTTTCGGATTTGCTTACTATGAAGAAAACTCAAATAAGCTGAAAGTCATTGGTATTGATGACGGGGATGATACCAACGGCAGCGGACCGATTAAACCATCTATCGAGACCGTCAAGAATAAATCATATTCTCCTCTCGGGCGTCCTTTATTCCTCTATGTCAATAGCGATGCCGGCAAACGTCCTGAAGTTCAATCTTTTATTCAGTTTTATCTGGACAACATGAATGAACTCTCAGAAGAAGTCGGATTTATTCCGCTTAGTGCCGCTGAAACAAGCAATGCAAAATCAGTTTGGGCTGCCTTTGTTGCCTCGTTATCAGCACCTGAATAAACATTCAATCATGAAAGGTTAAAAGTTCAGCCTTTTGCCATACCTTAACGCGCTGCACCAGCCACTGAGATGCGATCAAAAGAAAAAATTATTGAAGGGATTTTACTCCTTTGTGCAGGCGTAAGTATCCTGACGACTATAGGTATTCTATGGGTTCTTATATCAGAGTCGTCCGCATTCTTCCTTAAAGTACCTTTAAGTGAGTTTCTTTTTGATACACAATGGACACCGTTATTTGCTGAAAAACATTTTGGCATACTCCCGCTCCTTTCAGGAACAGTACTAACCTCTTTTATTGCGATTATGGTGGCCTTGCCGGTTGGGCTCACGATTGCCGTATACCTGAATGAATATGCCCCTAAAGGCTTCCGCAAATTTATCAAGCCGATTCTTGAGGTCCTGGCAGCAATTCCTACAGTAGTCTACGGCTATTTTGCTTTGATGGTGGTCACTCCATTTTTACAGCAGATATTCCCTCAGATGGCTGGTTTCAATGCGCTTTCACCTGGGATAGTCATGGGGATCATGATTATCCCGATGATTTCATCACTAAGTGAAGATGCCCTTTTTGCTGTGCCTAAATCACTGCGTGAGGCATCCTATGGAATAGGCGCGACGAGGTTTCAGACTTCGTTTAAAGTGCTTGTTCCGGCAGCTTCTTCAGGCATCATCGTTTCGGTCATCCTTGCTATTTCAAGAGCTGTAGGAGAAACTATGATTGTGGCTATTGCGGCCGGGCAGCAACCCAGGCTTACATTCAATCCACTTGTACCTGTGGAAACGATTACAACTTATATCGTCCAGGTGAGTTTAGGGGATGTTGTCCAGGGTTCATTGGAATATCAAACCATTTTTGCTGCGGGGATCGCCTTATTTATACTCACCTTTATCTTAAACAATATCTCCTTCTACGTCAAAAAGAAATTTGAAGAAAAGTATGAGTAAGCAAATCGACGTTAATAGAATAAAGGACAAAATGTTCCACTGGTTTGGTATCGGCTGTACGATATTCGGACTACTGATGCTTGCTGTTTTTCTAGGCAGCGTGCTTATAGAGGGATTGCCGAGATTGGACTGGCAGTTTTTCACATCACTTCCATCAAGGAAACCAGAAAATGCAGGTATTCTCATTCCATTACTCGGAACGATATGGATTATGGTGCTGACATCACTGATCGCTATTCCTTTTGGTGTTGCCTCCGGAATTTATCTTGAGGAATATGGAAAGAAAAGCAGACTGGCCACAATCATTGAAATCAATATCACCAATCTTGCCGGTGTTCCGTCGATCATTTACGGACTACTCGCCTTAGAGGTGTTTGTAAGAATACTTGGATTAGGCAAAAGCTTATTAGCGGGTAGTCTTACGCTTGCCCTTCTAATCTTACCGATTATCATCGTGGCGACAAGAGAAGCTATACGAGCTGTGCCAAAGACGATTCGCGAAGCATCGTATGCTTTGGGTGCGACAAAATGGCAAACTACCTGGTTTCAGGTGCTCCCTGCTTCTTCAGGAGGAATTGTCACCGGCGTTATTCTCGCTATTTCGAGAGCGATTGGAGAGACCGCCCCATTGATCGTTATTGGGGCGATGCTGTATACCACGACCATCCCAGTTTCCCCTATGGATGACTTTGCTATCCTCCCAATACAAATATTCAATTGGCTTTCCAGACCTCAACATGGGTTTATTGTCAATGCTACGGCAGCGATTGTCGTACTGTTAGCAATAACATTTATCTTAAACGGAATTGCCATTTACCTGCGTAACCGATGGCAGAAAAAAGTAAAATGGTAAAACAAAATGGCAACAGATAAATTAACTGCGGAAAAAATAAATGTCTACTATGATGAAGCACATGTCATCAAGAATGTCGACATGGCTATTCAGGCCAATACGGTCACTGCATTTATCGGTCCGTCAGGATGTGGCAAATCGACCTTCCTAAGATGCATCAACCGAATGAATGATTACATCGATGGATTCCGCAAAACTGGAAATATTCTAATTGATGGCAAGGATATCTACGATAGAAAAGTAAATGTTGAAGCACTTCGGAAAGAGGTAGGCATGGTTTTTCAAAAGCCAAATCCATTTCCCAAATCAATCTACGAAAATGTCATTTACGGCCTGCGCATCCAGGGTATCCGAAATAAAGCTGTGCTTGATGAAGCTGTAGAACGTTCACTTCGACAAGCGGCCATCTGGGATGAAGTGAAGGACAATTTAAACAAGTCCGCGCTTTCGCTTTCCGGGGGGCAACAACAACGTATTTGCATCGCCCGTACGCTTGCGGTGGAACCGTCCATAGTGCTCATGGATGAACCGGCTTCAGCATTGGACCCGATATCCACTGCGAAAATCGAGGAGCTAATACATCATTTGAAGTCCCAATACACTATTATTATTGTCACACACAATATGCAACAAGCAGGTCGTGTTAGTGATAAAGTAGCATTTTTCTATATTGGGGAATTGATCGAATACTCTTCTACCAAAGAGCTTTTTATCAACCCCAAAGAGGAACTTACTCAAAACTACATTACCGGCCGATTTGGGTAAGCGGAATAATCTTTGATTCAGTTCCTGCGTTGGCATTCATTAACGATCACCACAAACTCAACGATATGACTCATCTAGAGGACGAATTATCCCAATTAAAATCAGAACTATCTGCCATGGGGGCAATGGTGACTACGCAATTAGTAAAAACCAGAGAGGCCTTGCTTGCTTTTGATAAAGATCTTGCGCGCGAAATTGTGTCTACAGAGAAAAGAGTCAATGCCCAGGAACTTAAGATTGATCGTGATTGTGAAAACATATTCGCGCTGTTTAATCCGGTAGCCATGGATCTTCGCCTAGTATTGGCCGTCCTGAAAATCAATAACAACCTGGAGCGCACCGGTGATATATCAGAAGGGATAGCAAAGTACATCATCAATGCAGATGATCCGTTTAATGCTGATCTTCTGGAAAAAACTGAAATTCTTCGTATGTACGATGAGACGAATTCAATTCTGGAAGATGTATTAATCGCTTTTGAAAATGATGATACCAAGCTTGCCAGAAGTATCTTTCGGAGAGATGAAGTGATTGATGAAATTAACAATAATGCGCACATGGTGGTCACGAATTATATAAAGGCACACCCGGATCGTTTGGAGGAAGGGCTATACATCATCTCTATGATTCGCAAACTTGAGCGTGTCGGTGATCACTGTAAGAACGTCGCAGAGGAAATCATCTTTAGTGTGGAGGCAAAAGTCGTCAAACACAAGAGCACGAAAAAGAAGAGCGAAGGGGCCTGATAGCTTACTTTTCAATTGGTTGGCCTTCTTTTTCCTGTCTAACAGACTGAATTAGATTCAGTCCTTTTCTATGATACTTTTCGTTTCCCAAATCCTAACGTTATTGCTAACTAATAAACTTCGACACAAGCGTGTTGACAAATAAAATATTCCCTACATCATCATAACCATTGAAATACTCAATACCTTCTTTTGAGCTCACTTTGTGTTCGTGAAAACCAACTAAAGTCAGGTCAGCATCTACTGAGTATTGGTTGATAAGTGATTTTCTGCTTTTCCCTTCCTCGAGCGATAATACCCGAATGTTATTAGCTGAAATAGGTAGACGACCACTTGATGTCAAGGCAATAAGATTCTCCTGTTCTTTAGCCATGTGCTCCTCTGATGCTGTGGCAAATATTTTGATTTGTCCACCCTTCCAGTCCGGGTGCCCTAAAATGATATAGGAAAGCAAAATCATCAGATTCGCATTGTCATAATCTGCCCTATGAATCCACACATGGATATCTCGTTTGTGCCCAAAATTACGGTCTGAAGATGCGAGGATACACAAATCGAATCTACCAGTTTTTAATACGCTGTAATTATCAATAATATCTGCTAACCATTCCTGGTCTCCCTTCTTGAATTCAAACAACATCATATTGTTTTGCTGACCTGAAATACCTGGCTGTTGAATAGCCTGCACAATGGCCGCTGTATTGGAAGGAGAGATTAAGGTTTCTAAAAACACATTGGACTTACTGGAAGAAGAAATCTTAATCAGCTTGGCAAGGTTTTCATCTGCTTTCGCTTTTGATTCTTTTGAATAATATGCTTTCTCGAAATGAATGTAGGTCCCAAAGCCATAACGATAAGAAATCCATTTCATCATTTCCAAAGCACTATATCGCTTAAAGCTATCCTGTGAAAGACACAATACTGCGGGGCGCCAATCTTCAATCTTAGAATCTTTATCAGACTTCTGAAGGAAGACCTGAAGTGTTCGGCTAAACTGATGGATCACCCCTTGAAAAATACTCGCCATTCCCTTTTTGGTCTTACTCTTGGAGGTGATATACAGATACAACACCACCATAAGTGCAATCGCAGAAATGGCATATACTGTATTAATCTTAAACATTAGATAGATACACATCAACGCACCCAGAAGTGACAGGTACCATTTCGATTTAAAGGATGGCCTGTAGGACGGATCAGCTGCAAAATGCTGCAAAAAAGAAATAAGACATAAGGCGCCATAGGTCACCAGGAAAAACATAGATATAATTTCCGCTACGGCATTTACATCACCAAGGATCACAAAAAATAATGCAATAGCACTTGTAATCAGGGTGGCATTCCTCGGTTCATTTGTTTTCTTTGTTCCTTTAGACAACCAATAATTTGCCTTCCGATTTGGTATTACTTTATCTCCCCCAATGGCTTGCAAAGTACGTGGTGCGACCATCATAGACCCCAGTGCAGAAGAAATTGTAGCTGCGGCTAGTCCTATAGGAATAATTGGTCCCCACAATGCAATCTTGCTCATCACCAATTGGTCTGTCATTAAATCTGAAGGACTGGCTGAAGTAGCCAACTTATACGCTATAAAAACGTAAATAACCATACCAGTAAGCGTGGCGCCCAATGTTCCGAGTGGAATAGATTTTTTGGGGTCCTTCAAATCACCTGACAAACCAACCCCGGCTGTCATCCCGGTGAAAGCCGGAAAAATTATAGCAAAGACAAGAAAGAAACCGTTGTCAGAATCAAACGCTGAAAAGAGCTGCGTATGATCGTAAGTTGCTGCATATTCGGTATGCCCTAAAAAAAACATGGCCAGTGAAAGGATCAACAAGGAGACAACAACATACAAGGCTTTCATCCCCAGGTCTGCCCCTTTCGTCATCATCAACCAGATCAGGAACAGCAATGCAGGGATGCTAAAGAGCCTGTTGTCATAAATTTCATAACCGAATGTCGAGAGTACCCAGGGCTTTATAGCATCAAAAGATTCGCCAAAAGCAATAACGTAAAAAGCTACGCTAACAGCTTGCGAGAGATACAGTGTAATACCAATAGCGGCGCCAATGTTGACGCCAAAAGATCTGGAAATAATAAAATACTCACCCCCTCCTTCGACCTTTTGATTGGTCGCAATTTCTGCCAGCGCCATCGCGGTTGAAATCGTCACCAGGTGCCCGATGATGATGATTAATAATGTCCCTAGAAATCCTACCGATCCGACTGCATAGCCAAAGCGAAGAAACATCACCGCTCCAAGTATCGTTGAAATAGCTGTTAAGAAAACAGGCAGCGTGCCAAAGTTTGGCTTACTGGAATTCAGCTTTGTGCTCATGGCATCAAGTGGATATGGTGATCACCTTGGTTGTACTATTTAGTAAAAACTGACTATACACTAAATCAAATCGACGCCAATGTAATATGAATTATATCTAATTGGTTAGTCTTTGGTATAATTCTCCATAATTACCCAACAAAAACAAATCCATTATTTCTCCTTAGCAATATCCCTGTGCAATAAGTAATAAATTGATTTACTAAAACATCTGTTACTCAGATGATAGGAAGTCAGGGAAAGTGAAGTAAATGAATCTTACCTTCTTTCTAACAACAATTTTTTTGTGGCGGCTTTTCACCATCTATACTAACGATCTGATCAAGCCTGATTTTCATGCCGTTTTCTGTCAGTAAAAATTCCTCACCATCTTTCGTATAGACATCTTTGAACACAACTTCTTCTTTCTGTCTTCCATTGGAATGATCATACTCCAACATTACTTTTGATTTTCTTGTGGCCCTGTCCAGCAATTTGTCGTGGAAGTTGCAGTCTATAGGTTGATATCCTTTAATCATGATCAAATATCGTCAAATTCGTGCAGTTAAGTTTCCGATCAAGGCCCTATCCTTTCCTCTTCTTGCAAAAGATTTTCCACAAGGGGTAGGCAATTGACTCATCCTTTGATACCCATTGTCCTAACCAATTGAAACCTCTGTCGGAGATCTCAGTAAACATGATTTTGTAATACCCCTCTGCACCATTTGGGGCAGGCTGATCTTTGTACAATACCATATCCCCTTCATCATTTACATTTCCCTCCCATGTACCAAGTGCGGATGATGGCTTTGCCGAACTATAATAATGTACATAGCACCGGGCACTGTCCGAGACAAACTGACGAATGCTTCCAGAATGACTACCGTCGGCTTTTAATGTTTCATCCTGCACCGCCCTACCATTCATAATGTATTTAAATCGCCAGGTCATTACTACTGTATCTCCCCATGTATTTTGATCTATCCGGACCAACGATTTACAAGCACACTCCCCGACCAAAGGGGCATAGTCCAAAAACGCTTTTGGCATTTCAGGATTAGGCAATCCATAAGGGTGTTTTTCTGAGGGTTCGTAATCAAAGGAGTTTTGTGCCTTAAGCATGGAGGTACTTGCTCCGGAGATGAAAACAAGGAGGATGAAAATGGATAATTTATTTTTCATAATTGTTTTTTTTAGATTTCAGATGCCAATATTCAGACTTCAGATGCCAGACATTAGACGCCAGATTTAAAAACATTTAACCTTCAACTTTAAACTTTCTGTCTTTCCGCCTTTCCGCCTTTCTGTCTTTCTGCCTTTCTGCCCTCTTCAATCACTCATCACTCTTTTTTTTAACTCTGTTCTACTGTCTCTCTAAAAAAATAAGGAGGGAAATAAAATCGACAATTTGAGGGTGCTATACGATAAGCGCATTGCATATTACTTGGCAGCTTAAATACGCGATCATTTTTTACCAGGCGTCATGGAAACCTTGGACGCTACATTCTCATCATACTAAATCAATGCGCTATGGTACAAATCTATTTTTCCAACCAAGCCTTTTAATTCAGGCAAAAGATCATGCTCAAACCATGGATTTTTCTTAATCCAGATATTATTTCTGGGCGATGGATGAGGAAGCACTACGTACTGAGGCAGATAGTTCAGATAGTTTTTAACTGTTTCAGTTAACGTAGGTTTCTTCCGGTCCCCTAAATAGTATTGTTGCGCGTAAGCGCCGATCAATAATATCAGCTCAATTTCTTTCAATTGTTCAAAAAGTAATTCATGCCACTCAGGTGCGCATTCTTTTCGTGGTGGCAGATCCCCTGACTTCCCTTTTCCTGGATAGCAAAACCCCATGGGTATAATGGCAAAGTTTTTAGGATTATAAAATGAAGCCTTACTGACGCCAAGCCATGAACGCAATCGGTCTCCACTTTTATCATCCCAAGGAATACCTGATTGATGAACAATCCTTCCGGGAGCCTGCCCTATGATGGCTATTTTGCTTGTAGCGTGAGCGGCCAATACTGGATTGACCCCATGTATCAGATGAGATGAACATAAAGAACAC
>JBBKWA010000133.1:0-9235 GCA_037968695.1 Saprospiraceae bacterium | reverse complement strand
GCCTTGAATGGTAAATATAGTTCTTTAAAGAAAGAATTCCCAGAGGGTGAGAGTCCCTTATACGCGGGAGTAACGCCCCGAAGTATTAGTAAGTCGCAAGGTGGTTTGGGGTGACCCATACACTGAAGTAAGCGAGACTACATCCCGATAGTTTTCGGGACGGTATTGACGAACAGGAATTGCATAAGAGGCTGAGTAGGACGGATGAGGTAGCACATCATATCCCGATTATCGGGATCCAAACGTGAGCAATCATGGAGTTCTTATTCAGTAGATGCAGCAAGGATCGATAGAAGGGTATTTACCTTACCGAGGGAGATCTCCCTGGCTTTTGATAAGCGGAGGGGAGAAGTCAGCAGAAGCCATAGTACTCGAGGCAAACGAGCCGTCATCCGCCTGAGGCGGAATAAAGGCGGAGGTCTCAGAATCGAGGAAGGGCTGAACTTTAAGTTGGCAGAAATCCGGTAAGGAGGTTTAAACTTCGAGTTTACTAGCCTTACCCCAAAGTATGTCAAAGGCATGATTGGTGTAAAGAGCGATCATGCTATGCTTAATGAACCGCCGAGTACGAGACCCGTACGCTCGGTGGTGTGAGAGGCGCGCCCTGTTAGTCCCGATCATCGGGAACTGGCAGGGCCGTCTACTCGATTACCGCCTTTGCTTCGTATTTATTGTTCGCTTTCTCTGTCAATTTTATTTAATTTTAATTTCTAAAAGTGAAGTAGCCAAAAGTCGCAGCGAGAAAAATATGCTGCCCAAAAGGCATCCAACCCATTGAGTTCGTCACTCCGTCAAGTACCGCTATAAGCATAATAGGAATGACAACAATGTTATAAATAAAACTTGTCAGTAAAAGGTTGTGCCAAGCCTTGTCTGTCGCTGGGAGATTACGATTCAGCCCAAAAGTCAAGCCGTAAGCGGTCAAAGCGGCACCGAGTATGCGAGCCATCATGGTGCCGTCACTGTCAAGTGTCACACCAAAAATTGCCATGAGCTGAATAGGGATCAAAAGCAGTCCGAGCCCGAAGCTAAGATATATTACTGCCCAAACTATTGAAAAGATTTTTAGTTTCATTGTTTATTATTTTATATTTCTATTCTTAAGGATTTTTGATTACTCCTGTTTTTTGAGTGGGTGCTGCTCCATTATTATTTTTGTCAGCCCGTTAAGAAAGCTGTGAAGTCGGTGCTCGTGTTTATCCATGATCGGTATGTTGTCTTTTAGCATTGGCGGTAACACCTAAATATACGCAATCCCTAAAATTATAATCAGTTATAAATCAGCGAAATAATATTGTGTTTTTAGAGGTATCCATTGCGTATAGCAATAGTTGCGTTTTCTAAATATCCTACCCAAAGGCCAATGAACATCATGTTCAGAAGTCAACTTCATATGTCCTACCCGCATTAGTGACTATCCTAAATATAAAATAACTGGCTCCATTCCTAAAGGGGAAAAAGTTTTAAGCTCGCCTATACTGCCAGTCCACCATGATGACTTACCGAGTGAATACCGGACACTGCATGCAGCTTGCAATAATACATGATGCCAATGAATGCTGGTGCACTCATTAGAAGCTCATAGCGATCTTCCGGACAGCCTTCCAGATCGGCCTATTGCTTGATCAACCCTGCAAATCCAAAATTAATATCAAAATCGACACACCAGACCACCACATACCTATAGTGCAGGTAGTCTGTATTGTCCGGAAGGTCATAAGTGTACGTCCCGTTGAGGCCCTTGATATCGCCCAGGTCGATGTAGTCTGCAGTTATATTATTGAGGGTGGAGGCGAGGTAAATATTCAGATCCGGTCCTGAGTCTGTCTTGAAATTGGAAAGCGTTAGTATCGCCTCATTCGAATCAATCCTGGCTACCCCACTGGTCGTATGGGCGCCGGAGACGAATTCGCCTTTAAACGATGTGTTGTCTGGCGGAGTAGCTGTGTCGTCTTTGTCACAGGCGGTGAATAACTGGCCGATGATTAGCAAAGGAAGAATGAATAGGAGGGATGAATGGCGCATAGCTAATCGATGGGTATGGAAAAGGTAATTTGATTCAGGAAGTAAGATAGTTTTAAATGTATGACAACGTCTCTCGCTTCTCCTCGGCAACATGACGTCCAAAAGTCTGTGTACAAGTGATGTTCTTTAAAAGTAAGGCTTTTTCAATAACTACTTACAGGGAAGGCTACTTAACTGGTAAAAGAAGGACTATCAGGTAGAATACCCAGGATGGTCCAGGGAATCTTTTTATCAGTTGGATCAAATAGTCGATCCAGCTTTGCTTATAAGGCTTAATAAAGCCATAGGTCGTCACTGTATTGGATTCAATCATATTTTGCTTTCTCCCTTTTGGAAATATCACATTACTAAATGGAAGATTCCCCTATATTCAGCCAACTAAAATTAGAGATATCTTCTAACTTTAATTAAAGGAATATGAAAAAGTCACGATTTACAGAAACTCAAATTATTGATCGATTTAATTATTCATCAGGACTACTGGAATTTCAGTTTAGCTTTTTAGCTAATTTCCCTACCGTCATACCTTGCACTAGTATTGAAAAGCAAACGATCACGTAGGTGATTGAAACCCAAATATTTTTACCCATTTCAGGTTGAATAGAAAGCGCAAGTGCTATTGAAATGCCACCCCGAAGTCCACCCCAGGTTAAAATCAGCAAAGTGCGTTGCGTAATTTTTTCTTTTAACCGAATAATCAGCGAAGGAACAAAAAGCGAAAAATATCTGGAGAACAGACTAATGATCAATAGCAATAATGCCACCTTGATAATCGTAAAGCTTGTATTGACCAACAATAGTTCAAGTCCTATCAAAACAAAAAGAATAGCATTCATCACTTCATCGATGAGCTCCCAGAACTTGTCAATATAACTTGCCGTCACTTCTGACATACCAAAACTCTTACTGTGATTGCCGGTAATTATCCCCGCGGCCACCATCGCCAATGGTCCTGACACATGAAGAAAATGAGCTAGTGTGTACCCGCCCATCACCACGGCCAGTGTGATCATCACTTCGACCTGATAATTGTCAATACTCGCAAACAACTTGTACCCTATCCAGCCCAAACCGGCCCCAAGTAATAAGCCACCAATTGCTTCCTGACCAAACAGCATGGCGATACTGACAAAATCTACATCGGCATTGGGTTGCGCCAGTTTTATAATGGTCAGAAAGACTACAACGGCCACACCATCATTAAACAAGGATTCTCCTGCAATTTTAGTCTCCAATGACTTTGACACCCCCGCACTTTTCAAAATACTTAATACAGCGATTGGATCCGTTGGCGATATGAGTGCGCCAAATAACAAGGCATGAATCAGTTTTACTGGTATTCCAAAATAGTTTAACAGATAAAATGCCGAAAACCCAACCACGAAAGTGCTGATCAAAACACTTACGGTGGAGAAGAGGATGATGCTCACTTTTTCTGAAGCCAGATCTTCATATTTGATGTGAATAGCGCCGGCAAAAAGCATAAAACTCAACATGATTTCAAGCAACAATTCACTAAAATTAAAATCAAGAAATCCTTCAGAAATCACCTCCTTTACGGACGGATACACTGTTCCAACTGCTAATACTGCCAAGGAAAAGATTAATGACATCAACATCAGGCCGATGGCGCTTGGCATTTTTAGTACTCGGGAATTAACGTATGCAAAAACGGCTGATAAAACGATCACCATCGAAAGGAGATGGAATAAATGCATATGGCGGTTAATTGATACAGTTAATAGTAGAAATTCTTATACTATGGAGGTTACATTTCCTCTGCTTTAAATTTTTTGCCACAAACATTACAGTAGTTTGCTGATAAGTCATTATTTGATCTGCAATGCTTACACTCTCTGGCATTTTTCGATGCTTTCGCAATTTCAACTGAAACTATTCCTGTTGGCACAGCGATAATGGAATACCCAAGAATCATCGCAAAGGAAGATACAATCTGACCCATCACAGTGTGGGGAACCAAATCGCCATAGCCGACTGTAGTGACTGTAACAATAGCCCAATATATACTTTGTGGAATACTTGTAAATCCATCTTTCCCGCCTTCTAATACATACATCAGTGTGCCCAATAAGGTCACTATTGCCAAGACAGCGGTTAAGAATACGCTAATTCTGTAATTACTGGCTCTCAATGCATCCATCAATGTTTTTGATTCTTTATGAAAGCGAGCCAATTTCAGAATTCTGAAGACTCTGAGAAGTCGAAAAATCCGAACCACTACTAAATATTGTGAGCCGACAACCAACAGGCTCAAATAAGTAGGAATGATAGAAAGCAAATCTATAATGCCCCAAAAGCTAAAAATATATCTTGATGGTCTCGGCGCGATCCATATACGGACAAAGTACTCAATCGTAAAAATGAACGTAAAAAGGTATTCTACAATTAAAAAAAAATTGAGGTACTTGAAATGGAGTTGAGGAATACTCTCCAACATCACGACCACAACACTCCCCAAAATAAGCCAAAGCAAAACCACATCAAATGTTTTCCCGGCTTTCGTGTCCGTCCCAAAAATGATATGAAATAGCTTCTTTCTAAAATTCATGTCCTGCGTTACAACTTACTTTTGAATGTAAAATAAAAAATTCAACTAATTACTTTGAATCTACTTCAAAAACAAACTTTAAATGCTGATCATCCATTTCCAATCTAACTTTGAGCCAATTTGTTATTCGAGTGCGCTCCTTCTCATAAACTCTGACCTTGAAAGTTAGTACAGATATCCAAACTACTTTCTGTGTCGATTCATCATTTTCGATTGTCCTGGACAAAATAAAAGATACAATATCAGGGTACTGCGTTTTTAGTTCGTTAAATATATGCCAACTCAATTCTCTTTCTGCATTGATGTTATTCTGTAATATAGATAGTTCTTTTAATGCGCTCTCTTTCTCTCCAATAGCATGAAATAATTGATCTTCCTTTTCATTAAGGGCAAGCACCAATGGATCATCTCCAGTATCTTTTTTGTCATCGCGGAGATAAGCAAATCCCTGACTCACCGTCAGCATCGAAGTATCTAAGCCATAAATCGGCATCCGCATTTTTATCGCTTCAATTTCCCCATCATTAAAAAGTTCGCCACCATAGGTTAAGGAGATTGTTTTCGTTTCCGCATCTATAGACTTACTTAATAAATAATTATTAGGCAGTTTCGCTTCAAAAGCAATGAAGGTCTCTGCCTTCTTAACAAATCTATTTTGATCGACAACATTATATCCGAAATAAACACTTGGAAGAAATGTCAGCATGACCACTATCCATATAATCTGCTCTGCTCGCTTCTTTTCTTTTGCGTCAGGTATATCTTTTAATGGAAATCTAAGATATCGAGAAGTAATTAAGGTAGCCAAACCAATAAAAACAGAATTAATTAGAAACAGATAAAGTGCACCAAAAAAGAATTGGAGCTGAAAGGTCGCAAGACCAAACCCAGCCGTACATAAAGGTGGCATCAAAGCAGTGGCAATGGCGACACCTGGAATAACATTTCCTTTTTGTTTGCTTGAAGTCGCCAGAATACCTGCAAAACCACCCGCCAAAGCAATCAAGACATCGTATATATTTGGCGAGGTTCTTGACAGTATCTCTGAATGCGCATCTTGTAATGGTGATACTAAAAAATAGATTGTTGAAGTTGCTAAACCTACCCCGGCAGCAAACAGGTAATTATACATCGACTTTCTTAGGAGGGAGAGATCATTGATCCCCATACTCAAACCAATACCCATAATCGGGCCCATCAATGGAGAGACTAACATCGCACCAATGATCACAGCGGTAGAATTAACATTCAGTCCCAGGCACGCAATCAAAATGGCAAATACGAGAATCCAGAGGTTTGTCCCTTTGAAAGAAACACCTTTTTCAATCGTGTCAATAATGACCCGATATTCTTCTCTTTCGCCTTTTAACCTAAAGTTGTCAATAAACCGCATACGACCTGGGGGCTATGGCATGAATAGCTGCCTGTAAAGATATACTATAATTGGAGCCATCAAAATCAGTTGAATTTTGGCTTCATTCTAGTAGATACCCATGGATTTGTTAAAGTATACGATTGATTTATCATCGAATACAAACAGTACACCTACTGATTATTCAAAATCCTTGTACAGCAAATAACGTCTTCTCTTCTCATTAAACGCTTTTAATTCGTCTTTCCAAGATTCCCGAATTTTCGCTTCACTCCATCCTGCTTCTATCGCCTCTCTAAACGTACTATTTCCTGCCAGCTTATCAAACCAGATTTTATCAAAAAATAAACCTTTGTCCATCCCATTATAAAAATGTAGCAGTGTACTCAAATCCAAATGCCTGTTGTCAAAAAGAGAGTCAATACTGGTTAGACGCAAGTCAACACCATAACACATAATATTCTCAAGTACAGGCTTTGTTGCTCCGGGAACAGATTTAGGTGTAAACGAAAAACTATGATCCTTAAAGTCAGGATGGCCGACTACCTGAAAAGGTGTAGAAGTGCCTCTTCCCAAACTTAATGGTGTCCCTTCAAAAAAACAAATTCCCGGATACAATAACACAGATCGCAAATCGGGCAAATTGGGGGATGGCTTAATTGGCAAGTCATAAGCCATCGTATGATCATAATTTAAACAAGGTATGACCGTGAGGTCACATTTAACTTTGATCCATCCTTCACCAAGGCTCATGGTGGCCAGTTCCCCTATCGTCATACCATACACTACTGGAATGGGCATTAGACCAACAAAGGATTTAAAATTGATTGTATCCAGCACAGGGCCATCGACATAATGTCCGTTCGGGTTTGGTCTATCTAATACAATCACCGGAATACCCTTTTCTCCTGCGGCCTCCATCACATACTGCAGGGTACTGATGTAAGTAAAAAAACGAACGCCAACATCCTGCATATCGAATATGAAGACATCAATATCTATCAAATCTTCGGCGGATGGTTTTTTGTTCTTTCCATGAAGTGAAAACACCTTGAGTCCTGATACCTCATCAATTTGGTCATCGATATGCGCACCTCTGTCCGCTGCACCTTTCAAGCCATGCTCCGGCGTAAAAAGGGAGACAACATTCACTTCAAGGCTTAACAAACTATCCACAAGTCTGGTATTGGCGATATTACTGCTCTGATTTATCACTAAGCCTACCCGCTTGTTTTCAATTAGCGGCATATAGGCATCAAGATTCCACGCACCAGGCAGAATAGGCTTAACATCGACTGCTTGAGGGGCCGATGGCTGGGCACATCCCTGACATATGACAAAAAAAAGTGATATTAGATGTCCCAACAAAAAGAATCGTTGGCGATTGCGAATGAGTTCAGAACGTAGATATGCCATTGTAGATATTGAAACGACTGGCGGTATGGCCAAGCGCGACAAAATTACGGAAATAGCCATTGTTCTGCACAACGGGGAGAAAGTGATTGATAAATATCAGACACTTGTCAACCCCGAACGCAGTATTCCACCCTTTATCACCAACCTCACCGGCATAACCAATGAAATGGTTGCCGACGCCCCATTATTCTGTGAGGTCGCCAAAGAGATCGTCCTAAAAACGGAAGGGGCCGTTTTTGTAGCGCATAATTCAAGATTTGACTATGGCTTTCTTAAAGAGGAGTTTGGCCGATTGGGCTACACTTACACCCGGAAGCAACTCTGCACAGTACGCTTAAGTAAAAAGATGTTACCTGAGTTAAGGTCGCACAGCCTGGATTCGTTAATTCGGCATTTTTCACTTCCTATCGACAATCGGCATAGGGCCCTTGACGATGCGTTAGCTACTGCGGAAATTTTTAAGCGTATGACCAAGATGGGAGAATGCATTGATGAAATGTCTGACATTATCAATTTGGGAATTAAAGAAGCTCGCCTTCCGGCTAATATCTCGTTAAAATTTCTTCATGATTTGCCTGAAGCCCCGGGTGTCTATTACTTCCATGATCAGGATGGTGTTGTCATCTATGTTGGCAAAAGCATTCACATCAAGAAAAGAGTTATCCAGCATTTCAAAGAGAACACCACCAAATCCAGCAAGATGCAACAAAGGGTACATGATATTACCTATGTCTTAACTGGTAGTGAACTCATCGCCGTCTTATTTGAAAATAGGGAAATAAAGCGATTGCAACCGGAGATTAACAGAGCACAACGACGGAAGAGTTTTCCTTTTGCGATTTACTATTATTTTGATGAAGGCGGATATCTTCAGTTTAAAATTAGAAAGAAAAACAAAATCGATTCCCCGGGGACAGCAGCAATACTGCATGAGCTGCCGGATCACCGCTCGGCTACTTCATACTTAAGAAGCCTGACAGACAAGTATGGGCTCTGCCAGAAAAAGGCAGATATCGATACCGGGCCAGGACCTTGCTTTTATCACCAGGTTGGAAAATGCGCGGGGGCATGCGTTGGACTCGAGCATCCGGATGATTACAATTTGCGGGTACGAGAAGCTGTGGCTGCGACGCAACAAAATATTGATGAGGATTTTATTATGGCCGATGCTGGCCGCACACCAGAAGAAAAAAGTATCCTATTAATTTCTAAAGGTCGTGTGATGGGTTGGGGATACATTGATCTGGATACGCCGATTAGCAATCTAAATGATGCCATTGACCACATTCAATCTCGTCCTTCCATGCCTGAGGACCATAAGTTCGTCGCTCATTTTATACGCATGGGGAAATTTGAAAAGTTATTAAGATTGTAAAGGAATTGATCATGCATCCTGATCACCGGATTTTCTGTCCTAGTCGATTTGTGCATTTGGCCCATTAACATATTGCGAAATAAACGCTGCCAGAATACCGCCCACAAAATTGGCGACAACAAAAATCCACATCGATGACCATGAGGTGCAGTCCCCCATTGTTCTGCCTAATGCAATTGCCGGATTAAATGCACCTCCTGTGATAGAGCCAAAAGTATAAAGGCAAGCAATAAATGTAAAACCAATTGCGATTCCGTAGAATTCATTGCCCTTTGTCTTCTTTGCTGTAGTGACATTTAGATAGACATAAACAAAAAGGATTGTCCCCAACAGCTCTGCGATTAACGAAGGAGCAACCTTTAAGTCTATTGTTGTTGGCGGCAAAGCGTCCATTGAAATCAACAAAAATCCGGCTAGCATAGCGGCCAGCATTCCACCTAAAAACTGGGAAACGATATATGGCAATAAATCTCCGGCA
>JBBKWA010000132.1:0-6564 GCA_037968695.1 Saprospiraceae bacterium | reverse complement strand
ACATATAATATAATTATATCATGTTTAATTGATAATAAATCAAATAATTATGTAATAATCAAGCTAAATTTTGGGCAAATATTTTTTCTCTCCGTGGCAGGGCATATAGAAAACAGAACGAAATACAACAAAGTTTGAATCATTCTTATAACTGCTTTTGGAAAAACAAATTTTGCCATTTTTAAAATACATTGAATAATTGTCTACCATTGTACTTTAGCAGCTAAGGAAAATATGTACATGAAGGTTCATCTTTTACAGCAAGCGATTAGTAAGTTCCTTGCCAGGGAGTTAAGTTTGGATGATGGAAGGTGGTATTACCCGCATAGCATGGTAAACACTTTTCAGGATAATTGGCAATCACCAAATGAGGAGACGCTAAAGGACATATATGATGACTGTCTCAGAAGTGATTATACCCAACGATGGTGGAAAAAAGAACAATACAGGCCAAAGGAAATAATGCAACTAATGATAGATGCAGATCCGGGATTGGCAGCTATTGCCTGGAAGGATTTGTTTAATGATGATGCAGGGCTAGAAGGACGGCTAGGACGATTTGACTTTTATTGCGATGATCTGCTTAAAATAGTTAGACAAAAGAATTTTCGTTCGGTTGAAACATACCATCATCAGGATGCAGGCATAGTGAGTTTGTATCTCGCAGGTAAGTTTCCGGAACAGTATACTTTGTATCCTGGACTCAATTACTTTCGATCTTTTTGCATAGCGATGGGAAGCCCGGATATACCTGCAGTGGATGATCTTAACCGATATATGAAAGTAGCAAAAGTCGTGTATACTTTTTTACAACGCGATGACCAGTTTGTTAAATTGATTGCTCAACGAAATGGGCCAAATCATAAAGTATCCATGGTTCCCTTTCAGGTTTGTTATGAATTTATTTCTCATGAAGGGGAGCATTTTAAAAAAAAGGGAAGTGGACTTTGATCTCATCGTCATAGGCGCAGGTGCAGGGGGATGCTTCACAGCGATTCGCCTGGTTGAATTATATCCGGGGGCAAAAATCTGTGTTTTGGAAGCAGCCAGAAAACCATTGTCTAAAGTGGAGATCTCAGGGGGTGGTCGTTGTAATGTAACGCACGCATGTTATGACCCTGAAGAGTTGACTCAGTACTATCCTCGTGGAGAAAAAGAATTGCTTGGACCATTTTATCATTTCCAACCTGCAGACATGATTCAGTGGTTGCTCGAGAAAGGAATTAAAGTCAAAACGGAGCAGGATGGAAGAGTATTTCCCGAATCAAATAGTTCTGCAACTATAGTCAACTGCTTTCTGGATACCATGAAAAAAATGGGTATTCAACTAAGAACATCTACAAGAGCAAATGGATGGTCTCGTGATGACCAAGCTGCCTGGCGAGTTGAGCTGTTTGATGGCTCAAGTATCACTTCCAAATATCTACTGATTGCCAGCGGAAGTGACAAAAGAACTTGGGATGAGTTGAGGCGTTTGGGACACCATCTCATTCCAGCTGTTCCTTCTCTTTTTACGTTTAATATTCGAGACAAAAATCTGAATGGATTGTTAGGGGTAAGCAAGGCGTATACCATAGTGTCTATTCCTGCCTATAAGTTGGAAACCACAGGTCCATTGCTTATCACCCACTGGGGTATGAGTGGCCCTGCGATTCTAAAATTGTCAGCATGGGGAGCACGTGTTTTATTTGAATGTGGTTATGTTTTTGATGTCGTCATCAACTGGCTCGGCGATCAGGAAGAAAATGAAACAAAATCGTGGATTAGGGAGTTAATTGCCACACAAGGGAAAAAGCAAATAAGTAATGTAACACCAGAAGATATTCCAATGCGTCTTTGGAAATACCTGTGCACCAGAGCAGGGCTGCCTGAGAAACAAACTTTTGGAGAATTAAATAGAAAGCAAATTGAGGACATGTTAAGTGTGCTGTTAAATGATACGTATCGTGTGACAGGCAAGAGTACATTTAAAGAGGAGTTTGTCACCGCAGGAGGGGTAGATTTAAAAGACATCAATATGCGTCGTTTTGAAAGCAAGCATTCGCCAGGATTATTCATTGTTGGTGAAGTATTAAATATTGATGCACTCACTGGTGGATTTAATTTTCAGGCGGCTTGGACCGCGAGCGAAATCGCAGCACAAGCTATTGCTTCTGATTTTTCTTCTTAAAGTTGGCTGATGTATCCTGGTGGTTTAGCCACACTATGGCTATTTATTGGGTCATTAAGTTTTTCCCTTCTGTTTTGGTAACTTCATGATTCAAAGAATAGCCGCCATGAAAAAACTCAATTCACGTAGATTATTTATTCAGCAAACCGCACTAACTGCTGCTGGTTTTATGATCGTTCCACGACATGTGCTTGGAAGAGGGTATAAATCCCCCAGTGATAAGCTCAACTTAGCCTTCATAGGATGTGGTGGGCGTGGGGCTAATCATGTAGATGATTTGAGTGGTGAGAATATTGTTGCTTTTTGTGATGTCGATGAAGTCCGCGCTGCTGCAACGTTTGAGAAATATCCGGATGTTCCCAGATTTAAAGATTATAGGGTGATGTTGGATACGATGGGTGATCAGATTGATGCTGTGGTTATCTCTACCCCGGACCACACCCATACTTTACCTGCGCTTGCTGCAATGCAACTCGGGAAACATGTTTATGTAGAAAAGCCGCTGACCCATAATATCGGTGAAGCAAGACAATTGTTGGAAGCTTCGAGAAACTATAATGTCGTAACCCAAATGGGTAATCAAGGGGCAAGCATGGATTGCAATGCGCGCTTTGCTGAAATGGTGCAGGGCGGTACGATTGGCGAAGTACATACGGCACATGTATGGACCAACCGACCGGTATGGCCACAAGGAGTGCCTACACCTCTAGGGATGAAAAAGGCACCAAAAACATTGGATTGGAATCTATGGCTTGGTCCTGCTCCTTATCGTAATTATGATCCAGCCTATATGCCTTTTAAATGGAGAGGCTGGTGGGATTTTGGCACGGGTGCTTTAGGAGATATGGGTTGTCACTTGCTGGATCCGGTATACAGAGCACTAAGGCTGGAGTCACCAGCATCTGCTGAAGCGAGTTGTACGACTGTATGGGTAGATGATTTTGTGGAAGCAAATTATTTCGACTCCTGCCCTCCTTCAAGTAGGGTGAAATTGGATTTTGACAAATACTACAAGGTTAATAATGAAAGTAGTAATGTAGAGTATATCGTTCCAAAAACCACGTTATGGTGGTATGATGGCGGCTTGAAGCCACCTCGCCCTGAAGAACTGCCTTCCAATGCAGCCTTTGGGAGTTGGGATGGTGGCATATTGCTGGAAGGCGCAAAAGGGAAAATCATAGCCAACAATTATGGTGACGATGCCATGGTACTATCACCATCGGGTGATTTAAGATCGGAGCGCAGTTCTCCGAGGCTTCCAAGGTACACCGGTACCCACCAGGAAGTTTGGGCTGAAGCATGTAAGGGCAATGGCAAGGCCAGTTCGCCTTTTGAGTATGCTGTACCATTGACCGAAACATTATTGATGGGAAATCTGGCTGTCCGGTGTTATGATTACAAAGTGCTTAAACCAGGTGCCTCTGAAAAAGGATGGGCGCCTTGGGCGTATCCCGGACGAATTCGATTGGATTGGAATTCAAAAGAAATGAAGGTCACAAATTTTGAAGCAGCAAACCAGTTTATCTCACGTGAGGCCAGAGTTTTTTAATTGATACAGGTAATTGATTAACAGGCAACTCTATGCAGATTGACAACGTTGAATGCATATTGCGAACTAAATGGCCATGCGCTCAGGTACTGGACAGGTAGTTTAAAATGTGATTTGGGTCAGCGAACAAAATAGAATTTATATATTTGCGCCTCCTAAAGTCGAAAGGACGGTAGGTAGTGGACATATTGAAAGCACAAATTATAAGCCTAAAGACTTGATTCTTAATTGAATAAAGTCCTGGTGAGGTGGGTGAGTGGCTTAAACCAACGGTTTGCTAAACCGTCGTACTCCGAAAGGGGTACCGAGGGTTCGAATCCCTCCCTCACCGCATAGATTTTTTCGGGATGTAGCGCAGCTCGGTAGCGCACCTGTTTTGGGAACAGGGGGTCCCAGGTTCAAATCCTGGTATCCCGACGAATTAGGGTGAACCCGCAGTGGTTCACCCTTTTTTTATACTTGCCCTGTAGCGTCTGCTATATTTCTGGCTTGCCTAGTAGCGCCTGCTACTGGGTTCACCCTTTTTTTGTGATGTGTGCATCATGGTATCCCCTCCCGCCGATCATCGGAAGGTGGGTTCCAGGCTTGCCCGGCAGTGCAATACTGCGGGGGCACGCCCGAAGCAGAACCAAACAGCACACCACTTATTCCCTTTATTGGTAAAATTTTCTACTTGCATGGTGTTACCTAAATAGCTAACTTTGCAATGTGCCAGAAAAGTATCTCAGGGAAATCTATTATTTCAAGGACTACTATCTGAAGTTCTTTAGTAAGCTTAGTCCGGAAGTGCAGAAAAAGATCAACTGGACACTTGAACTGTTTTTGCAACTTGATAAGGTTCCAAAGAAGTTTTTCAAACACATCGCAGGATCTGATGGCTTGTATGAAATCAGAATTGAATATCGTTCAAACCATTACCGGATTTTGTGCTTTTTTGATGAGGGCAACCTCATTATACTTGTCAATAGCTTTCAGAAGAAAACAATGAAAATTCCAATGCGAGAACTGAAACTTGCAGGAAAACTTAAAAAACAATACTTCGATGAAAAAAACAAGTAAGCATCTGACTTCTTTCAAGGATCACCTTGACCAACAATATGGTAAGCATGGGACGGTCACGCGTGAAAAATATGAAGAAGGATTTGAAGCATTTAAGTTAGGTGTTATGATCCAGCAGCTTCGTAAGGACAGCGGAATGACACAGGAGCAACTGGCGGAGAAATGCGGAACAACAAAGACGTATATCTCCAGGATTGAGAATAGTGCAAGTGATATTCGGCTATCAACATTGATGAGAATTATAAGCGAAGGATTTGGAGGGCATTTAAGGTTAAGTGTAGACGTCAGCACCTAATTTTACGCCTCTTGCCCATTGGCTTCACTTCATAGTGAATTATGCATATTTAATCCGAATTCATAAACCGCATCCAGGCAATGAACTTAAGAAGTATGTAAAGCACTATATCGTTATTGAATTGAAAAAGAAAAATTTATTATGACAGATAGACTAAAGTATAAGGACTTTATTGGTTCAGTTCATTTTTCTGCTGAAGATGAAGTGTTCCATGGCAAAATTGAGGGAATTAATGATTTGGTGACCTTTGAAGGAACAACTGTATCCAAATTAAAATCTGCATTTAAGGAGGCCGTTGTGGATTATGTTGAAATCTGTAAGGAAACAGGCAAGGATGTTTACAAATCGTTTAAAGGGAGCTTTAATATTAGAGTGAATCCTGAATTACATTCAAAGGCCTATGAGCGTGCATTGATGGAAGGAAAAACACTTAATCAGTTTGTGAAAGAAGCAATCGAACAAAGCATCAATCAGAGGTAAATTGGCTGACTTAAAACTTTAGTCTGGATGTTTCTATTTCCTGTCAGTCACACTTTATTAACCGCTGTAACGAGTTACTTGCATCGGTTTTCTAATTCCCAATGGATCCGTTTATATAATACTACTGCTCATCCTCTATCTCTTTGATAAGATCTCCTCTTGACGTGAAGAGTAGATTTTTTATTTCGTCCTTTAACTTTATTTCTGCCTGGAAGGTGTTGACTTTATTATCGTCTGTCCACTTCTGGGCTTTCGTAATTTTTGCTTTTGGATAATTTCGGTCAATATAAGACAGCGCAATGGCAGGTAATTGATTGGATTTGATTTCTACCACCAAATTTACCCGGTGGCCGGTGGAATCAAACCACGCTGTGGCCGGCATATTAATCAGCTTAAACGTGGCCTCGTAGGTTCCGTCAGTTTCTTTCCAGGTGGCTTTTTCATCTCCGTACAACTTAATAAAGCCTTTTAATACCTCATCAGGCGCACGAGTGGTCATTCCCGTGTCTTGTGCAAAAGCCGTAGTTATCCCGCAGCTAAGAATAATGGCAAATATGAGTTTTGTCATGGTGTTTAGTATTAAAGGTGATCTACATTTTATGTTAAGAAATTCAGCACAGATCCTTAGAATTATGCTGATCATGAGTTATAAAGTTATGGATTATTGCAGGATTGTGCGCGTACTATCCATCAAAGCTCCATTGCGTTGGAGAAATCGCCTTTACTAATAAGTTTTGATGCACAGATATCTCATTCCCCGTTCACTAAATACGCCTTCTTTATATAGTCCAGCCCAGGATACATCTGCATAAATCCATTGCGGTTTGAATACATTCGCTCTGATTCCTGCATGAGATCTTCTCCGTAAACGTCATAAAGGTTATCTACGATATCCATGCCCCTGACCACTTCCCCTAAAGGAGGATAGCCGCGAACACCAAGATTTTCTATCGTATCAAGTTTGGGATTATCTGCAAGATTGATGAATAGATCACTGCCGCGATTGTCTTT
>JBBKWA010000131.1:0-2783 GCA_037968695.1 Saprospiraceae bacterium | reverse complement strand
GCTGCATCTCTTGATGCAGTTTCATTTCTTGTTGACTTACTGGCATGTTCAGATCCTCTTGCCCGTTTGGGCGTTGCGTGGCAATCAATGCCCATCTGGGCGATGGGTCGATGATGCGGCGGCAAAAAGAGGTGGTTTGCTGGGTTTGCGCGAGTGTTTTGGTGGGAGGTAAGTAGGCTTCCCTTCAGGAAGTAGTCGCCCCCTGCTGCGGATTATCAGCTTGTTAGATGCTTTTTGGGTACAATGGACTTCGGCCAGAGTTCTTAGTCAGCCATTCATTGTATCCGTCGATCTCTGGACCACCAAGGTTGATGGCAAATTCGATACCAAAGATAACTATCACGAAATATAGCTCTTTCAAGTCCGTGTATAAAAACATGTATTCGTGAAGCACCTCAGAGATCATTCCATCATCGTCCGTGAAATGTTGACCCTCGGCATATAGACGGCGCGCCGAAAAGGGCCATTCATCGATACCCTCACCAAAGCGAGTAAAACGACGAATTTCCTCAAGCTCACGTTTGTCAGTTAGATCAGCCTTCAAGTCACCAGCCGCATCTAGAACTTGCTTTGCCAACGCTTCAACCGCAATCATCGCAAGAAAACGAGCGAAAAGCCTGCCAGTCGGCAATTCAGCAACGGGAAAGCGAATTGAGAAACGATCATGATTTCTGATCATGTCAATGAACGCGTTATTGTCGCAGTCGTTTGCCGCATATAGGGATCGTTCACTATCCGGTGTCGCGCCAAGTTGCAGGTGTAGCGGATTGGGATAAGACAAGACATCAATAGGTGGAATACGTTGCCGCTTATTCTGAATGAGCAGACGGTGGCGTGCTTGAATGAAAAATGTTGAGCTCAGGATTGGATCTTCAATCTTTCGCGCGAAGTAGTTATTGCACCAATCGCACACCACTCCTGGCTCAAGGATATGTTCGGTATTACCTAGCGATTCAGGCACAATATGTTCGCGTGATGTAAACTCGCGATCTGCGGATTTGCAAAAAATGCAGCGATTAATTGCCATGTTAATTCTTCGGTGAGGAATGGACGTACGACTTGGGCTCAAAAAATACAAAATGTATGACGGGGTCAGTTGATGTATGTAACATGGCCGATCCATCGTACTTCTGCCGTCGCCACAACTCCACCATAAGCCAAATAAACAGCGGATAGGCATATCGGATGTGGCATCCAGCTAAAGCTCGACACCACATTACCAACATGCAAATCGCGCAGTACAAGCCGTTAAGCTAAAGCCACTTTTTAGGCCTGTCTAAAATTAAGCTCAAAATAAATTTTCCCTCCTAGCTTTCCGATCATTATCAATAGAAGATCTGATATTTTTTGTGCAGACTTCTCTGGATATGTTTTGCGTCTGTAATATCTGCATTGGCTCCGTTATGTCACTTGATTTTTCCGTATCAAAATATAATGCGAGATCCGCATAGTGCAAAATTTGGCGGGTAACGACCCATCTATAATGCGCGTATATTGAGCTTGATCTTATGAGGTCAAAGTCGTCGCTGGTATTTTCTGGGTAGGCTCCAATATTCTCCCTATTGAACTCTTTCAAAATCTCATATTTATTGGACAATAAGTATATATCTGGATTTTTCGTAGAGCTGGCTTGTATACGGTTACTAGGGTTGAATGCCCATGCTTCTTGTATGTATCTTGAAGTATTGTTGTCTTTCTTGACGTGAACGGCAAGACCACCACCTAGTGACATTCCAGTTGCTATAACTGGAAGCTTACCAGCCACCGGATGATTTACAACCTCTTTGACATATGAGCGCGCATTGTCAAACTGTATAGGAGCAATCCAAAAGTTGTGAAGCACATAATCCCTCCACTGATTTGATCCAGCAAATGATATTATTGTTTTGGCGGCTCTTCCTTCGTTGTCATAAAGCACGAAAGTCACTGCTTCAAATCCACTTAAATCTTTTCGTCTCAACTCCTTTATTTCTTTAAGCCTATCAGGAGGCGAAAAATAAAAATCCACTTCCTTTCCGTTTCCCTGAAGAGGCAAAACCGCAGCAACTGCGTATATATAACCTTCTTTAGATAACTTCAATCTTTTCCTGATATTTTCACCAATTGATCTGTGGTCTTGATATTCTTTTACTGTGTCCAAATATCGTGTATCGCACCATGCTCGACCCTCGAGCTTCCCCCAATTCACCGGTATGGTTCCGCATCCACTCAGGGCAAAGAGTGTTGCTAAAGTGGTGAAGCAATATCTTAGTCGGATCATTGTTTTTCCCCATCTTGTTTGCAAGTTAATAAAAATTTCCACCGTTAAAGTAACGCGATGTACTTTATATGCGTGGATTTACATTAACCTTTTATGCGTCACACTGACACATGAGACCAAGCCTGTAACTGCATAAGTCTATGCTGAATAGCAACTTACACTGCTGTCTAGGTTATTATGCAGCCTATTCAGAGTAAACACCGAAACCGCCCTTCTGGCAATAGGCTGAATAAAATAAAATTACGCCAACCCATTTTTTCGCAGACAGGTTAGAGGCTGATGTCCTTGACAACCAAAACCCTCCTGACCTATTCTGATAGCGCACCCGCAAAATCGGGTGACAGGTTTGGCGACCTGAATATTCTCAAGGCTGTAAAGGCCGCGTTTGCGGTTTTTTATTGTCTGAATTCTGGCCGTGTGTGCGTCCCAGAGTTCATCAGCTATGACAGGCTGGATCGGGATACCTTCGGGTATGCCGGTTTCCTTGAGTATCGGTTCGCCAACCTGATTCAGTCTGTCACCC
>JBBKWA010000130.1:0-2578 GCA_037968695.1 Saprospiraceae bacterium | reverse complement strand
GGGCAAATCGAATTTCAGATATCCGGTGGACAACCACCTTATCAGGTATTTGATAATACATCTCCCATAGCAAACCCGGTTTCAGAATTGGCAAGTGGCATGTACAATTTTGATATCGTGGATGCCTTCGGATGTGGTGTCAAGCAAGCAGTTGAAGTTGGCGCGCAATCATTGTTAAACCCGCGGATTTGCACAGCATATGACAATGGAAATTGGGTGATTTCTGTCATGGATGAGAATTATTCAGAAGAAGAGCTTACTTATCAATGGTCTGATTTCTCTACCACAACGTCTACGATCATTATAACCGATGAAGGATGGTATACAGTTTGGGTTACAAATAGCCTGGGTTGCCAGGTACAGCGATCAGTTTTTCTTGATTTTGATGTTGAAGCCCTGAAAGCAGCCCATACATCATTTCCAACTGAATTGAACGAACGAACAGGAAAGATTTACCTTGATATTCAAGGAGGCCTTCCCCCGTATAACATTCGCTGGGAAGAAAAACTCAATAGCGATCTAACCGATACGACAAAGGCAAATATTATTTCAAGTGGTACGACGTGGGATCATCTACCCGCCTACGCTTTTGATAACAGCCTATCTACAAAATGGCTGCATGCAGTATCAACCGATGCGTTTATTGGTTACAAATTTCCTTCTGCGCTGATCGTAAACTATTACGTCATTACTTCTGCTGATGATGTACCGGCAAGGGATCCTAAAAACTGGATGTTTCAAGGTTCATTTGATGGTATAGATTGGGTGACCTTGGATCAACAAACAGAGCATACTTTTACAAGTCGCTATCAGCGAAGAGGATTCTTGTTTGATAACGATATAGCGTATACCTACTATCGACTGTTTGTCAATGAGAACTATGGCGATATCGCCACACAAATTCAGGAGTTAGAAATTATTGGCGTGAATGGAGAAGCTGATTTTGTATCAAATACACTTTATCAAAACCAGACGAATAGATCCGAATTAGCTGCCGGATTATACAGGTATGAAATAAAAGATGCTAATGCCACAGCTTATACAGATAGTGTATTCATTGGTTATGCTGATTCCTTTGTAGCGCAAGATCTAGTAGTTGTTGAAGATGGGAAATGCAAAGTAAAAATTGAATCACCTTCTGCAGCATTTGATTATTATTGGTTTCCCGACCAATCGGCCTCAAATATTCTGGATATAGGTGATTCCTTTCAACCAGAGGAAAGCGGAAATTATTATGTCGCAGCTGTTGATTTGACAACAGGTACTATGAGTAGTAATATTCAAGGATTTGCGGTAACTGTTGCAGAAACACCAAGTGTTGAAGTTGTGAGTGATACAATATTAAGTATCATCAATCCGAATCCGCTAGTCGTGTACAACTGGTATGATCAGAACCAATGCGGTAATCCATTGCATACGGGTACGACCTATGCGCCTGAAAGTGCCGGCACCTATTATGTATCATCTGAAGTCATCAGGGAATTTGTAGACCCGATAGATCCTTCTTCATTATCGGGGATGATCATTCGAATGGATGCTGCTGATTTAAATGGAGATGGAATGATTGATGTACCACCACCCCCTACAAGTTCTTTGTATGGATGGGATTTTACAAATGGAAATACATGGGCTGAGAATAATTGGTTTGCTTTTCGGGCGAACTACCAGAATGGATTGGGCGTTGCTGATTTTGCCACCATATGGTTGCAGCGCATTACTAATTCGGAGCGGGATTATCAAACGATCATAATGGCCTATGAGGAAAATCCGATTTCATTCCCGGAGCGCGCACCTTTTGAAGGCCTGACCAGAAATATTCCAAGGCATACAGATGCTTCACAAATCTATAGCAATAATGCGCCGGACAGAACATTAAACGGCACAACATATTTAAATGGACGGATTGTAGACCCCTTAGCAACAGCAAATCCATTGGCATTTTGTGTGCTTGGAACAGTCATGACCGAGCCATCCAATGATGAAGTGTTTTATACTGATACACATTGGGAAGGTAAAATTGGTGAGGTGATTTTATACGATCGGGCTTTAACAGAGATTGAAATGAAAGGGACTGCTGAATTTCTTCGCAAAAAATGGATCAGTGTAGCTGACCTCGAAAGTCCGCGGAGAGCTTTGGTTTGGGATGGTATTGTTTTGGATGTGGATCCGAATTACTATAATGTCTCAAAGATCAATGTGTTCCCTAATCCGACTACTGGACAGTTTGTTGTTAGTGGAATTGAGGACAATTGGACGGTTCAATTATTTGATGGCTCAGGAAAGCTAATTCGAAATTTAAGCAGAAATGCAAACACGCATTCTATTCAGGATCTTGTAGATGGCGTTTATTATTTAATGATCAGATCTGACGATCACACGTCAATTGTTGTTAAACCTATTATTAAGTTTTAGTAGTAAATCATTCAAAACAAATGGAGGATTTATTGAAAAAGATCCGTGCTTGTACTATTTGCTCGTCCCATCTGGTTCATGGGGTCAATCCAATATTATCTGCTCATCCTTTAAGTAAAATAGCAATCATTGGTCAGGCACCCGGAAGTATTGTTCATCAATCAGG
>JBBKWA010000129.1:0-5111 GCA_037968695.1 Saprospiraceae bacterium | reverse complement strand
CTTCAGGGTGCTCTGAACCAGCTGAGCTATACTCCCTTTCTTAAAACTGGAGTGCAAACATAACACCTATTAGGAAAACCCCCAAAGTAAATACTTTATTTTGCGTTAAATCGTGATTTATACATGCATAATACATATATTATCAGCGTGTTAAGCGCTCCAGGCACGAATCAAATTTTATCGAATCCTTTGACATTATTAGTCTTTTATCCAAAAAGAGAATTGATTTTCTCAATAACTATCATCTCTTTTCTCACAAGATATAGAGCCAAGCAGAGAGCCAAAGTTTAAATACTTGTGTTGCCCAATCTGTGTTCTAAGCTCTAAGCTAAGCGCTTTCTTGGTCAAAGTCTGCTGTAAAGTGGAAGTGAGCGACAGAATCACACATTTTAAGAAGCTTTAATTGAAATTGTTTGCTTTTCCGCCTCTTCTGCCTTTTCCTCTTTTCTGCCCTTCATCCTTTAAAATATAAATGTAATTTTGCGCTATAATAATCAGACTATGAAAGTTACAGACGACTTAATCGATGAAGTATTGGAGCAGGGAGAAAATGGCTCACTGGATCCTACACCTTATATGGAAAGCCTTAAATACCTCCTCCTTGATGATGATGAGGTGGAAATGGGCGAAGAGGATCATGCCTACCTGATCTTCTTGGGGACGATCTGTCTGGAGTGCCTCCAACGCAATGGGCTGTATAAAGATATCGAGGACGAGGAGATGCTCTTCGATATGGAAGAAGCTAACTGGGAAGCACTGGAAGCCGCCGACGGCGATCTCGATAATTTTTTCGACAAGCTAGCAGAGGATTTTCCTGAAAAAGAGTTGCTTGAATTTATGGCGTTCTCTATTCTACCATCTGATGATGAGGACGAACAGGTCTTAAGTTCAGAAGATGCTCAGGTTCTTGGGTTTATGAGGCTGAAAGCGATGATGGATGCCATTCTCCTTCCTGTTATATAAAGCAGAAGCTCGCTTTAGCTAATTACTTTTCTAAATCCTTTTTCATTCAACCCGGGTAATTCCTGAGTTGCTTTGACATTGTACCTAATGGTGCACTAAAATCCCTTTTGATCGTTGTCCATGCGTCAAAACTTTTACGCTGTTTGAAATTTTTGGGATACGCATCACGTAATTGCGTATATTTAGTTGAGGTAAAAGCTGAACTATCCCAAAAGTTAGTCCTTGTACGGCAGCGCATTTAAGCACCTGTGAGATAAGTTTGTTTCGTTGAATTGTCCGGCCTGTTGGCGTTCAATTCATCAGTATGTATCCAGTATCTGTTCACCTATTAACTTGGATGAAATGAAATACCTCAACCCGAAAGTGAGATGGATCACTCCCTTAGCCTGCATATTAATATTGTCGTTTTCTTTTCCTGCTGCGGCACAAGACTTTCAACGCCTTTATGGCAATAGCATGAGTAACGCCTTTTCGAAGGTCATACAGGATGGCTCGAATTATTATGTACTTGGGCAAAACGAACCCCTTAACCTGCCGCATGCAACGGTAACCTGCCTGAATGCAACCGGGGATCAGCAATGGACACTCAGCCTCGATATTCCTTCTGTATGGAATGACGCTGTTCTTACACCAACCGGAGATTTGTTGCTGGTTGGATCAACATTGCCTCTTGATGCAACGAGTCTTAGCCTCATGGGACTCGCCACAAAAAATGGTGGAGGTAACTTCACCTGGGTACGCACCTATGATGTACCTGGAAGGGAATCAAATACTAAAATCATTCGCAGCACTGCCCCAACTAATCCATTGTTTCCATACTATGTGTTGGGTTATCAGTGGGATCCTAATGGCTCTGCACTATGGGATGATGTCATATTGATGAACATAGATGAATCTGGCACCTTCAATTGGAAGAAAATATTTGTAAGTACAGAAGACGATGAGTTCGTTCGCGACTTGGAGGTTTTGACTAATGGAAATCTGATTCTATCCGGTAATTTTGGTGCACAAGGGGTGATTGTCCAATTGGATAATACGGGTGCATTTATTACTGCTGCTACACCTAATGTGGGATCTTTCTCGTATGCTGATGTTTCACTTTCTAGTGGCGGTGGATATTATGCTGTCGGGAATACCTTCCCTGGATTTACTCCTTATCTAATGAAGTATGACCAGGACTTAATCGGTCTTTGGGATGCATCTATTTCTGGACTTACGGCGATCAGACAAGTATGGGAAGAACCTGTTTCGGGGGATATATATGTTACAGGTACAGGAGTCTTTAATGGGGTTAGTCGTGGTGTGTTGTTGCGTATTATTGAAATTGCAAATGTGCCCACGCTGCAATGGGTAAAATATCTTGACAGAGGTGAGCCAATCTTTGTTGGAGGCTCAACTTCTTTTTTATCCGGTGGTCAGATCTCCTTTGTGGATGGCCGTACACCGGGATTAACAGGCTTCGGGGTTCAAAGTGCTTTTATGTCTGTGAGTGATCTTCAATTCGAATCTTGCATCACAGAAGAGGATTTGGTTCTAGTGGATGTGAACTCATTTTCATATGATGGTCCGATCATACCTAACATTGAGTTTTATGATTTTCCAACAGGAAGCAATATTACACACGCTATATTAGATTGGATGGAAGAAACCGTGTGCAGTGAACCTTGTCAAGCTTCATTCGACATTATTCCGATTGACGGTTGTGGGCACTATCAGGTTATCAGTACAAGCACGGGCGCACAACCTTTGTCTTATCAATGGTGTAACGGATCGAGCACAGCAGATCTTGATGTGATCCTGCCGTGCGGGCCACATACATTTTGTCTGACTATCACAGATGACAATGGTTGTACATCATCTATGACACAAACAATAACCATAATAGATACTATTCCACCAACCGCGCTCTGCATTCTGCCAATCGGTATCACCCTCGATACAAATTGTGAAGCCAGTATAACGGTGGCCATGATAGATGATGGTTCTTATGATGATTGTCAAATCCAATCGATGTCAGTGAGCCCGACCATGGTTTCTGGATGTGGGGTTTTTCCGGTTACATTAACAGTTACTGACTGGTGTGGAAATACGAGCACCTGTCAGACTGAGATTCAAGCTATTGAAGACGTTCCGCCGGTAATTAGATGCCCGCCGAATGTGCAATTATCTACAGCATCTCCATCCTGCGACATGATCGTTAATGGGCTTCAATGGACACTGCTATTAGGTAATTGCAGTACACCATCAGTCACATATGTTGTAACCGGTGCATCCAATTACTCCGGAATAGGAGATCCAAGCGGCTTGATTTTCAATCATGGAACTTCTACTGTTAACTATACTGCAACTGATGATTGCGGCAATACCGCTTCGTGTTCATTTGATGTGAATATTACTTGCATTTGTGATTGTCCGGACAATCTTTTGCTTAATAGTGGCTTTTATGAAGGTGCTATCCCGGGAAATAATCTAGGCATTTCTGGTCAGTCAGATCATTGGCTTTCCGGAGGCCTGTCCCCACAAGTCGTCCAGGAAGATTCTTGTTGCGATGCCTATTCCATTCAGTTATGGGGAAACTATTATAGTGGAGAATCCATCTATCAGCAAGGCCTCAACATTCAGGCCGGGCATCATTACAAAATTTCGTTTTGCTCCCGTTATGTGCCCGGATACCCAAATGTCAATAGTATAAACTTTGGGTTTAACGCAGCTAGTTCGCCCACGAATCCTTATAATTGTCAACCATGTGAACAGATTGGTCTTAGCCCTCAGATTACGAGTACCTCATGGAGCGCTTATACTATGCCTATCTGGACACCTACCCAAAATCATAATCTGATTTATATCAGAGCTGTGAGTATTACGGGATATCAATCGTGGGGGCGTATCGATAATATCTGCATTGAGGAAGTGCCATATGCCTGCTGTGGAGATGAAGAAGCATTTGTTGAGAATGCCCGGAATGCTATACAGGTGTATTCCGATCCGAGTGGAGAAGAAGTAATATTTGAAGTAGGAAATCTTCCGGCGTGCGATAGCATCGCTTATATTGATTGGGGTAATGGTGAAATTGAAGTTGGCCCTTTTGGTGGAAATTTTGTGCGGAAGCAAAGATTTCTGGATCATCTTCTCGCACGGATAGAATATCAAGTAAATGAGTATCCTGACGAAATTCCAAGTAATCAACCTTGTTTCGAACATGTCTTTATCGATTCGCTTGAAGTCGGCGGACCTGATACATGTATCTGTCTAGGGTTTTCAAATATTTATTTTCGAAGCAGAGTTGGTGATGTCTCCGTGCAGTTTGAATATAATGGAATACAAGAGACACTTCCATGCCCGGGCCCTGGATCTGGTTACAATCTTACCGGACAATTTCAATGTGCCGGTTCATCATGCACAGGTGTCAGCACTGTCGACTGGACACTTACAGGGCCAGCAGGCACATCAACGGGTGCCTCTATAGCTAATCCGTATTTTGGATTGTCTTTTCTACCATCTTATTTTTCAGAACCAGGGTTGTATACGCTAACGATGACGGGTCAGTGCGGTGAAAATTATTGCGAATTCATCACTACTTTTTTTATTAGCTGCGATGATCTATGTCCTTGTGAACCTGATGATATTCAGGAATTCCAGGAAGCTGTCGGAAGAGGCTTTGCCAGAATCATGCAACCTAAATACGGATGTAAGGTTTCTTTTGATCCGATTGCGCTGAACGATTGCGAATCGGTAGTCTGGTATCTTGACGATACGAGTGGAATACCTATAGGGGAAAGTGAGGGACAGCAATCCTTTACCTATACATTCTCAGAATCGGGGATTTATACCGTCATCATGGAGGTCACAAAGAAAAAGAAGGATGGCAGCCTTTGTGATAAACAAATGCGAGTGCAGCAAATTGATGTTACCTGCCAAAACGCACCAGAGTGTTTTGATGAAATACTCGATAATCCAGATTTTAGCAGTGGCGCCTCTGCCGGTGGTTTTAATAGTGGCGGATTTTCTGAAGGATGGACTTCCATATCCGGGGAGCCAGTAGTGATAGAAGGGGAGGAAGGAAGCACAGATGGTTGGTCGATACAACTATCCGGTAATCTTGATACAGTAGCTGCGCTTAGCCGATTTGATGCAATATGTTTAGCAAA
>JBBKWA010000128.1:0-23019 GCA_037968695.1 Saprospiraceae bacterium | reverse complement strand
ATACGATCCAGGTAAGTAGCAAAGACATTCCAAGTGTAGGTGTTCTTTACTACCGATTAGATGCTAATGAATATACAGCGACTAAGAAGATGATCATCATCGAATAATCGCCGATAAACAAATACACGGTTTATAGAAAATAGACCGGTTATGAGATGGCCCTGTAGCATATGCTACAGGGCTTTCTTTTTTAAGACATGTCCTTCAAGACGTGATGATTAAAATAGCTTTCCTTTTATTGTGCATATATTCGATATTTCGCTGATTATGAGCGATGCTTCGTGGTATTAAAGAGGTGTCGTGCGAAGTCAATTTATCTGAAACTATTCGACACATTCCTCCTCTATTGGGATATAATTTTATATTTTAACACCTACGACAAAAAGCATTAAAACGAACCTGTGCAAACGATTCCTAAAACTGGATTAAAAGGGCTGGTAGAAAATTGGCAAAGCGATTTACTCGCAGCCATCAGTGTCGCCTTAGTAGCAATGCCCTTGGCATTGGGTATCGCCATAGCTTCCGGCGTACCACCAATGGCAGGCGTGCTCTCTGCAGTCGTAGGAGGTGTAGTGACAACTTTTTTTAGAGGCAGCCATCTTGCCATCAATGGACCGGCAGCGGGATTGATTGCTGTTATTTTAACTTCTGTAATGGCTTTGGATGATGGGTCCGGGCATACGCTTCACTATGTGTTGGCAGCGATAGTAATTTCAGGTGGTTTTCAAGTATTATTTGGGCTGCTTAAGCTGGGAAAGTATGCCGAAATTTTTCACAGCACAGTGATTCATGGGATCCTCGCTGCAATTGGGGTAATTATCATAGCCAAGCAAATTCATATAGCGCTTGGAACAGTCTCCGCCTCCAATGAAATCGTCGGCAGTATCGTCGATGCGATATATCAAATCCCAAACATTAATCCTTTTGTAGGGATTATCTCTTTGACAGGACTCTTGTTGCTGATTTTTCAATCACGCATCAGTTATAAATTATTTCATTTAATTCCTGCGCCGATTTGGTTATTAATTCTTGCCATTCCGTTTGTTTTTTTATTCAACTTTTTCGAGCCGCAAACACATACAATTTTAGGGCATGACTATCAGATTGGACCTGAGCTTTTAATTAATCTGCCGGACAACCCTCTGGATGCAATCTTGTACCCAGATTTTTCGAAAATCAATACGTTAGCTTTTTGGACTTCTGTTTTCTCAATCACGCTTATTGCCAGTATTGAATCTTTGGCAGGAAGTAAAGCGGTGGATAAGTTAGATCCCTATAAACGCAAAACGGATTTGGATAAGGATCTCATAGGCATTGGCGTCAGTACTATGGTATCTGGGATGATTGGCGGATTACCCATTATTACAGTAATTGTCAGGTCTTCCGTCAATGTGCATAATAACGCAAAAACCAAGTGGTCAAACTTATATCACGGACTATTGCTTTTACTCTTCATTTTTTTACTGACACCGTTTATTAGAATGGTGCCCTTGTGTGCATTGGCAACACTATTGGTATACACAGGTTATAAGCTAACATCACCTAAAGTATTCAAGCATATATATAGCTATGGCCCTGAACAGTTAATATTCTTTATTGGCACATTAGTTATTACACTGTACACGGATTTATTGATTGGAATCTTTGGCGGATTAGGTTTGACATTATTGATTCACTGGCTTTTCTCCATGGTGCCTTTGAGGATATTTTTTAAAATGATTTTTAATTCAGGATCAGAATTGGTGACCAATAATGATGGCTCCTACCAAATGAAGATTAAAGGCATAGCTAATTTTCTTGCTACGTTGATGATCGAAAATCTCATGAGTCGAATTGAAAAGGGAGCGAAAGTCACCATTGATTTATCAGAAGCTAAGTTGGTAGATTTTTCAATCCTGGAGAATCTTTATGATTTTCAACGAACACATACAAATGATGGTGGCGAGGTAAAGATCACAGGATTGAAGGAGCACAACTCTTCCTGTAATCATAAGTTAGCGTTAAAAATTTTACCAAAACGAACCATCGACAAATTAACACGCCGTCAATCTCGTCTTGCTGAAATGTCAGAAAAAAACAACTGGTACTTTAACCCCGCACAAGTTCAAAATTTGAAATTTTTGGAATCGTTTTATTTTTTCAAAACAAGGCCAATTGAAAACCGTGAGAATACCGTAATTCCGAAACACGCTACAGACAATTGGGAGGTATGTGATGTGATGTTTGAAGAGGGCGCTTTTGATGCCGCGGATCAATATCAAACCACAATTTGTTTAGTCTATCCTCCTAAGGCAATTCCTAAATTTGTGATTGAGAAAAAGAGTTTTACGGACAGATATCTCAATACTTCGTGGCATAAGGATATTGATTATCAATTGTATCCAAATTTCTCCAAAGAATTTATAGTCAAAGTAGAAGAAATCGATAAAATGGATGCTTTTCTTTCTCCTGAGCTTAAATCTCTGATAGAGAATAGTGACATTTCGCACCTGGAATGTAATAGTGAGGCCATTATGATCTTCGATGAAGACTTGCGATTGACGCACAATTCAGAATACGCCGATTTGGTGAAATTTGCTGAGCAATTAGAAAAATTGATGAGATAATTCTGGTCTTTTGCATTTGGCACCCTGCTAAATTTCATCCTCTTGCTGACAGTTTTACATTTTGGGTAATAGTCATCAGAAAGTTTAGGTATATTTAGTTAGCCCCTATTCACCAAAACACTACGACTATGACCATAAGATCTGTAGTACCCAAGCTCTTCCTGGGCTTTTTATTTAGCCCACTCTTTTTTATCTCACAGCCAATATTTGGACAAGACACCTGTACGGTAAACAGTGAGTGTTTTAACGCAATTGACCTTGGCTCTCCAATCACCGACCTTAGCTTTATAGATTATTTGGGATGCAACCTCTATTCCTCTCCAGACACATTAATTGACGGTTGTCTGATGGGAGACTTTCCAACCGTATGGTATAAATTCACAACAGATGGGAGCGCAGAAGCTTTAACCGTAGTCCTCAAAAGTGATGATTTTGAAAACCCTGTAATTTCAGTTTTTAAATCTGCGAATGGCGGATGTGACGATTTAGAAACAGTCCTTCTGACCAGTAGCAACCTATCTTGTATTATTGGAACTGAAGGATCCGCGAAAATAGTAGGCTCCCTGATAGAAAAGGGTACTACATACTACATAGCAGTTAGTTCGTATTTGAGCATTGGGGGTGATTTTTCTATTCATGTGAGAACGCTTTCAGGAGGCTCCGCTTGTGTCGGCGACAGGTCAATAGAGATCACGGGAAGAGAGAATGGAGGCCCATTGGAGGGACCTTTTGATCCTGGCGAAAAGGTTAGTATATGTATGCATGTAATTGAATACACCGCAGCTAACAATGGTTGTCAATGGTTTCAAGGACTGGTACCAAGTTTTGGAAATGGATGGGACCCGACTTCTTTTGATGCTCAGGCTCAGCCACTCAATGCAACAGTGAATGGAACGCCTATAGGTGATCCAGGAAATGGAATATATGGTGCAGCGCTTTGGGACTGGTTTAACGATGTTGATTATCATCATGATAATGCGGATTTTACTATTGGTGATTTTGACAATAATGGTCGAATCGAAATGTGTAATAGTCGTCATGATCCGGATTGTCCGGTAGAAGGTGTAAGTGGAGGATGTTGCAATCCTTGCTGGGGAGCGCCTTTGGGAGATATCTTGCCGGCAGGTTGGTTTGCCTATGGGATTAATGGCAGTTGTCCTGATCCCGGACCACCTATTCGGGTAGATTGGGGAGATGGGAATACTTGTGGAGGCGGTATGGGGCCTTGGGCGTTTTGTTTTGATTTGGTGACACGGGATATTCCTGATTGTAGTGTAGACTCTACGACAAGAGATCTTTCCTTAGGATTCTTCACTTTCGCTGATGGAGAAACAGGCGCATGGACAGGGAGTTCATCTGTTTGTAATATGGATGCTCCATTATTTTTGAGCCTGGAAGCGAAATGTGGTCGTGTCAATTTTATGCCGCCGGAGATCTTACCTGTCTACGAAAGTGGTGACACATTATTTTTCCAAATTGAAGAGCCTGATGTCATGCATTGGGAGTGGAATATCAGTCCGTTTTGGGCAGTGCCTTATATCCAAAATACAGGTGATAATGGTTTTAATCTGGCCGCACCACTAATCAATAAGTCTGGGGAAACCATTGATATCACAGGTATCTTTATTGGTCATGAAGGACCTAATCTTGTCGAGTCCAATGACATGGTCGTTAGAAAGATCAAGTTCAAGCTGCGAAGTGAAGTAATCAGCGCTGTTTCACCAGATGAATCAGCAGATCGCCATGCCAACAAAATCAAAGTATACCCCATGCCCGTCGCCGGTGCAGCTGTACTTGAATGGACATTTGTTCTTCGCCAAAAGGCAGTTTTGACTATTTATGATGCGCAGGGAAATCGTGTATCTCAAACTTCTGTTCTACCAGGAAATAGTAACAGGAAGCAATTCGAAACAAAAGACATGTTGCCTGGAATCTACTATATCAGCTTTGGTAACGCGGAATTTCAATATGTAACGAAGATGGTCAAGATCTAAGGATATTTTTATTTAGATCGATATCAGTACTTCCACTACCCCCTAAATAATGCTTGTGGTATCATTTTTGATCTTTACACCGCTTAGTATGTTTTATTTCCTATGAATGTGTTGCTCTATGGTCAGGTGTATAAGCCCAATCACCGGGAATGCCTCCTTGAAGCGCTGAAGGCGTTTAAAAAGGAAGGCATATACGCCTATGCATATACGCCATATTGGTCTCAGACGGATCCGGAGGTTAGAGAATACGGAGGTGTGAGTGAGTTTAAAGGCTTTGATCAATCACCGATTGATGTGGTGATGGCATTTGGAGGCGATGGAACAGTACTTGGAGCCGTTTCACTTGTCAATGAGCATCAGGTGCCAATTATGGGCATAAATCTCGGTAGACTCGGTTTTTTGTCAAGTATTGAGGGAAAGGTGGTAGACTTTGCAGTGCATGAATTGGCCAACGGGCGATATCACTTTGATGAACGCACAATGGTGGAACTTGAAACCAATGCCGATATATTCAAAGGATCAAGGCTCGCGCTTAATGATTTTACATTACATAAGCGAGACACGTCAAGCATGATCACCATTCATACCTATATCAATGGCGAGTTGTTAAACTCATTTTGGGCAGATGGTTTGATTGTCGCGACACCGACAGGCTCTACAGGATATTCGTTGAGTTGTGGTGGCCCAATTGTATTTCCTAATTCAGGAAATCTTATCATTACACCGGTAGCGCCGCACAACCTTACCGTTCGTCCTATCATCGTTCCGGATAGCAGTGAGATTTATTTTGAAATCGAAGGCCGTGCTGAAAGCTATCTCTGTACGTTGGACTCGCACTTCGAAGCGGTGACAGCAGAACACAAATTGACGGTTCGAAAAGCAAAGGTCGTGACAAGATTTATCCAATTGCATAATTATTCGTTTCTCAGAACACTTCATGATAAACTGACATGGGGTAAAGATTCAAGAAACTGATGAAGCCATTAACAATACCAGTTGAATGGAATGGGAAGACCTTACATGCCGACATGCAAAAGGGGCATTGTATAGCCATTCCGCTTGATCACAACCGCCCTCAACCAAATGCTTTTTTTGCACCATTGTATGTGGCTGCTCCGCACAAGGCAGGGGATTGGATAGGCGATACAAGAGAAGGCGCAGCAGTAAATTTTTTCAACCTCAAAATTAACCCGCATGGGAATGGGACACATACCGAATGTGTGGGGCATATAAGTCAAGAGCGATTTTCAATCCACGATGCACTTGGCGATGGGTTTTCAATAGCGCAACTGATCTCAGTGTATCCAAGTGCAATGGAAAATGGAGACCGTGTCATTGATCAACTCGAATGGGAAAAGGATGTAGAGGCAATTATTCTTAGAACACTTCCAAATCATCCGGATAAAAAGACACGACATTACGGAAACACAAATCCGGCTTATCTCAATCATAAGGTAGCTGCTCGGATGGCAGAAGCACAAATTTCTCATTTGTTACTCGATCTTCCTTCGGTGGATCGCGAAGAGGATGGCGGGGAGCTTTTGGCGCATAAAGCTTTTTGGAATGTCAACAATGAAATAAGACGACAGGCAACGATTACCGAGATGGTTTATATTGCTGATTCAGTTCCGGATGGTTTATATTTACTACAGATACAGATTCCTGCGTTAATGCTGGATGCTAGCCCAAGCAGACCATATATATACCCATTGCTATGAGACCGATGTATGGCAGCCGTTCAGAGACTTACGATGCCTTTCTGGCTATCAATCATAACGCCTATAGGGAGAAAATTCAGTTTGTCGAGGAGAACATATTTATGTTGCGTGATCTGGACTCAGGGGCGTACTTTGATATGATGGTATTATACGGTGAAGCGCTATTTGAAACCGGAGAATATGCGCGACAGGCAAAACTCGCTGATCATATCATCGAGATGAGTATTTCGCGAAACATCATCATCCACCGGGATCAGGATGTGTACTTTGAAACGCTTTTTAAAAAAGCAGCCTCCATGCACAATCTCGACATGATGGAAGAGGCAGTTCATATTCTAAAAGAGCTTGTAAAGATCAATCCGGATCACGAAGCCTCAAAGTTGTTTTTGATAAATTGTATCATTCGCCAGAAGAAACCCATGATACGGCCTTACAGAAATTTGAGTCTCATTTTGTTGTTGATGAGTGCCTTGGTGATTGGCATTGAGTTGGCCTTTGTTCGCCGGCTATGGCCATCATGGACAATGATTATAGAAATGCTGCGAAATGGATTATTTCTCTCCGGCGTTGTTCTGCTTATTGCCGGTGAAGTGCTCGTACGCTATCGCGCCGTGGAGGATGTATATCTCTTTTCCAAAGACACAAAAAAGAGAAAGCAAGAAATGGATAGTTGATCCATATCCAATGGTGTAATAATAGTGGCAAATTTTCTTTACTCATCAAACTGATGGCAATCTATATTGATGTTATATTCTATGACCAAAGAAATCAATAACGATGAAATTTATTTTGAAAATTGAAGAAGCGGCCTTGTTTGTAGTATTTACAATGGCTTACTTTTATCACTTTCCCGGCCTTTGGATTTTATTTTTAGCCCTGTTTTTCGTTCCCGATGTATCCTTTTTATTGTATCTCGTTTCTACAAAAGCAGGTGCAATCGCCTATAATCTGCTTCACCACAAAGGCATCATGATCGCAGTGGCGCTTCTAGGCTTATATCTTCATCATGATCTGCTCATCAAAATAGGGTTGATTTTTTTAGCGCATAGTTCGTTTGACCGCGTATTTGGTTATGGGCTGAAATACAATGACCACTTTGAACATACCCATTTAGGATGGATTGGTAAAAGCAAGAATGCTGATAAAGCATTTTAGGAATGCCAATATATTTATACTTCGAAGTGTCCAGGATAAATTTTTTACACTATAATTTTTCTATTACATGATGATGCAGGAGCAAACTCCATGCATCAGCCCATGCGGGTTAGACATGGCCTTGGTTGTGTCGGACGAGCCGTTGTTGGAGTTTGCTCCAACAACGTTTTTCAAGAGTATTGCTTTGGAGTAAAAAAAACATGGTTTCCGCTGAGCGGAAGATGATACAGGAGTAAACTCCGTGCATCGGCAAACTGGTGGTGTTGAGCAAAGGTTTGTAAGATCAAAAAACTAAACCATTTAAACTATGTCACAATAAGTGACGGCTCTAAACCTTCTAAACTCATTGTACATTGTTCATCTTTTTCAAAACAAATATGTCGTCCCTTCAGGACCAGGGTTATTGTGTATTATGAAGCAGGACTTTGTCCTGCCCTGAGCGATGTCATCCCTTCGGGATTATTTATTTGACTTTCCTGACCATCTGCCTCTTCTGCTTCTAAGATTGCTCCTTCCTTCCCGCTGAACTGCGAGACTGGGTAATTCGAAATGCGTTCTATAGATCTCGCATAAAATGAAGCTATTATTGCATGATCAATTAAGGGCGTTACTATTTGGAAAGAAACATTTGAGAATTTTGTCTATTGATTCTCAATTAAAAAAACCAGGTATAAAATGTTTTTGACACTACTGATTTATGATAAATAATAATTTGCTTTTATCTCCATTTTTTTTGATTACAAGATCATTGAAGAATAAAAAATGGGGCATATAAAGCCCCATTCAATAATTCTGTATACAACGATTTACTTCATTAGATTTTCTTATCTGATCAACGTGATATTACCATGAACCTTCTCTTCTTTGCCATCGGCAAGAGTTAAGATAGCCTGGAAGACAAAGACACCTGGGTTCATTTGTTGACCATTTTTTGTTCCATCCCAGCCATCAAAACCACTTAATACAAAATCATCTTTTGAAAAGACAATATTTCCCCATCGATCGAAAATATTTAGTTGGCTGGCAAAGGTGTTTTGGTTTCTACTAAAAATCGTCCAAAAATCATTGACACCATCATTGTTAGGAGAAAATACATTCGGAATATATATGCCATCAAACATAGCCGTATCCGCGATGACAACAATATAAGTTTGTAAAAAATAAATACAGCCATTAGCATCTGTTATTTGAATGCCGATCGAAGTATCTTCATGTGGCGTCGCGATGGCCGCAGGACAAGTAGAGCAATCAAGAATGTCTGAAGGAAACCATTCAAAGATTAGCCCGTCTTCACCAACGTCTCCGCTTATCTCTATGTATACACTTTCGCCTTCATTGATCATAAAATATTCTTCTACTTCAAAGAACAATTCGGGAGACCCCATCACCGTGTATGTTTCAGTCGTACGACATCCATTCGCATCGGTGACGATCACGGTGTAGTCTCCATCCAACAAGCCGGTTAGCAGTGTATCGCTCGAAGACTGTGGAATCCACTGGTAAGTAAAAGGACCGGCACCGGAAACACCCAACGAAATTGTTCCTAAGGTTTCGCAATTCCATTCTATGGTAGATTCAATGACAATGGCCTCGTTAACTGTAACAAACACATCATAAACAGTGTCACAAAATGTCATGGAGTCGGTATGCATATAAGTATATAACCCGGCAGTGGTGACCCATTGGTCATCAATTAATATTGAATCACCTGGACAAAGCGTTTCCTGGGATGCAACAAACACCGGCGGGCAGGCAGACTCAATCAGAAAATTAATACTGATTGATCCGCATACGGTATCGCTGATGATGGTATCAAAAAGAATAGGGATAAAGTTAGCCGCTAAAAGCGAAGTATCAATTTCGAGTTTATATTCTTGTAATAAATTATACCAATGCACACTTCCATTACCGTCTGTGATAAGCGCATTGGATATGTCTGTCACTGTCTCTGTTAGCACGACAGTTATTCCGTAGATAAGTGTATCTGCTGCAGAGATCGTACCGTCATGATCTACATCTACCCAAACCTTTCCAAATATATCGAGACTGTCAGGAGTAGAAATAAGCACTTGAAATACAGAGTCACAACCAGTGGAGCTCATCATGTGCATGGTAAATGTTCCTGTATCCATCCAACTACTATCGCCTAACACAACTGTTTCACCAGGACACAAATCAAAAAGTTGATCAGGTCCGGCAACCGAACAGTTTTCTGTAATAAGTAAAGAGACGACTACGGAATCACCACAAGTAGTAATGTTCGTCTGCACACTATCTATAAGTATGGTATAAATGGAAGGTAATAAGCCCTGGTCAATAGTGGCCAAATACCCTTGAGCCGGATAATCGGTAAAGACAAATTGGCCACCGGGTACCGTTTCTGTGGCACCTTCAAAGAGCCCATCGTCGGATACTATTTCAACCGGAATACCGGAGATCAAAACGTCGCCTCCACTGATGACACCGTTCCCATCAGAATCCAGCCAGGTCTCCACGGTAATACTTCCTACGCCGGTATAAAGCATGACATCCAAAGGATCCGATGTGGCGGTGCAACCATTGTTTGTAGTGACCTCAATAGTATAACTTCCATCAGTCGTAATCAGATAATTTTGAGGCCAGGAGACGCCGGTCATATAGACAGTTCCATTTTGATATATCGTGTACGATGCTATTTGATTAATAGCCGGCAGGCAGACCTCCAATGGATCACAGGCTATAAAACAACCGCCAGGTATTTGATCCACTTGCGCAGACGGTTTAATCACAACGGTGTTACTGATACTGTTGCAACCATGCTCATTGATTGCTTCAACGTAATAAGGACCTTCTACAGTGGCGATAATTTGGGCACCTGTTTGTCCATCAGACCAAACATAATCTATACCGGCTTGTGGGTTAGTTACCTGAAGGACGTTATCATCAAAACTACACGATGAACCACTCGCCAAAGTAATAACCGGAACATTCGGTAATTCAAAAATCTCGATAACAATTAATGAGCTGTCGGAAAGACATCCAGTTGCCAGATCAGTGGTAGTGACTTTAAACTCATAGACACCTACTCCGGGAAGATTAGCTCCTTCAGTAGTAAATTGAAGTATTGATGTAGTAGGACCATGTGCCCATTGATAGGAAACACCGGAAGTTGAAAAAGCTTGTATTTCAAATTCGGTTCCATAACAAATCATGAGCGTTGAGTCCCAGGAGCCAAACATTCCAGGTCCGATAATTTCTCTTGCCCTGATAGTGACTACCGGTTTTGGATGAACTTCAACAAATACGGCGGGAGGGCTATAGCTGCATTGGTATTGATCTTTGATTAGTACATTATATTGGTTGCTTTCAGCCACTTCAATTTGGGCTGTAGTTTCGCCAGTACTCCACGCCCAGGAAACACCTCCTGCGGGAGCTGTGAGGGTAGCGGTGTCACCGGCACACAAAGGGGTATTTGGATCAACATTGATTAACCCGTTAAGTGTATTTTGTTTGATCTCAACCATGAAATCTGTTTGACTACGACACTGATTGATATCAGAAGCAGCTACAGAGACATTGTAAAATCCTGAGTTGGTGTAGGTATGAAAAACGGAATCTGTTACAGCTGTATTTTCGGGAGCTGAAGCCGGATCACCAAAATCCCAATCCACATCAAACAGGTTTCCTGGAAGGCGGAAAGCCATTGCTTCGTCTTCACAAAACTCCAGTGCATATAAAGGCGTCAATGATGGGCCATCTGAAATGACTACAGCGACTTCTTTTGTACTGTTACAGCCGCTGAGCAGTTCAATGGTCAGCACAACATTGTATGTCCCTGCACTGACAAATGTGTGTGTCGGGTGTTGCATTGAAGAGGTATTATCAATACCACTGGAAGGATCGTCAAAGTTCCATGACCATGACGCTATTGATTCAGCAGGCAAGAAGGTCGTCAGATCCTCAAAAACAACTTGGGATCCTACGCAGATGCCTTCATGTTTGAAGTCGGCCACGGCTAAAACCGTATCAATCAACTTATCATAATGTCCACATTGTCCTCCCCCATATGGAAAACCTGTAAGTGTATTAATCACTTCAATTTGATAATAACCCGGATCCGAATAGGTATAATCAAGTACATCGTCATCAATTAAAGCTAAGACACCTTTGCTGACGCTTTTAATCACCCAGCGCGTTTGGCCAGGAGTAATATCGCCATGTGTTGGCGTAAATGTATGCTGCTCACAACTTAATATTGATTTGCTTACCATAAAGTCTTCTGGCAAGTATGTACAACCACCGGGGAATCCGCCGCCGCCAACAATATTACACACACTGGGTGCACAGCAATCCAGATAGGTAATTTTTTGTGATGCAGTGACGCAACCATATTGATTGGTCACCTCCACATGATAAGCACCAAAACCGGTAACGGTATAATTAGGTCCTGAACCAGCTGTCATGACATCATCTTTGAACCAGACATATTGGTAATTAGGACCATCGGTATTCGCGGTGATTTGCACACCACCGGGGATATTTCCACAAAAATATTTGTCGAACGGACTGGAAAGGTGCACTTTGGGTGCAGGAAAAGAGTTTATCGTAAAAGAAGATTTGTCTACGCATCCTTTATCGTCTGTTAGTTCCACCGCATACGCTCCTGGGTAAAAGGAGTGATTATCAAGTACAGAAAGAATGTTTTCGTTTTCATCTTTCCATAGATGATCATAAGTCGGTTGATCTGTGGTCAGGTTGACAGTTACGTTAGCACATGCTGCCATCGGCCCAAGCACATTAAATAGAGGAAGTGCATTAACCGTAATTGCTTTTTCAATGATGGCACCACAGGCGCTTAGGCGCAAAGTAACCGGACCAGTCTGAGACCAAAATACTTCTACGGTGTTGAGGTCACTTTTTCTAATCTCTCCATGATCAGCAGGAATCACTTCCCACATATATTCGGTACCACTGACAAATTCAGTGGTGAATAAATCAATCGCATTGAAACAAACTTCATCTGGTCCTGCTATCACAAGGTCTGCCGCGGAACTTATGACCAGAGAAATAGTGGGTGACGCACACCCCGGATATTGAATATCTGTGTGGTGCGCTTGCACAATGTATGGTGGTGTATTACCAAATGTATGCTGACAAGTATTGCCGGCATAGTTGGTCGTAGTAACACCGTCTGTTATCGTCCACAATGTGGCAAAGTTGCCTGTAGTTTCTATCGTATAACCATACGGCTGTCCAGGGCATATTTCTGTTTCCCCGAGGATTGCACTTGGGGCAGAAGGCGTAGCCGTTACCTCGATATCGAGGCTTGCCATTTCGGTACAATAATCCAGCGAAGTGTTTAATGCTACCCAGGTATAAGTACCTGCAGGAACAGCAAAATTGTAATTCCATGAATCAGAAGTGCCTGAGGTGGCAATTATTTGCCCGGCCGCGTTGACTAATTGCCAGTTGACAGGCACAGGCATTGGCGCACCAAATCCTGCAATAGCCTGAACAGAGGCTATTGCATTTTGACACACTTGTGCATCTCCTGATAAAGTAATCTCGGGAGTAATCTTTACGGGTAGATTGTCACTACCGCCGCATTCCAGAAAACAATTGTCGTAAGTAACTTCTACAAATGAATTTGTTACTGCATTAACATTATTCCATTTTACAGTAATGGCATTTTTATTTTGATTACCCATTATAATTCCTGCTGGCCCAATTTGCCATTGGTACGTTGTACCCGGAAAATATGGGGCAGAATATGTCGCAATCTCTCCGGAGCAAATACGCTCATCTCCTTCGAGAGGCCCATCCGGGGTAATGATGGGTACGCGAAACCTATTCGTAAAAGAACAAAAGGATGTGACGCATCCGCTCACGGCTAAGTCTATGTATCCATTAGGCCCTTCATGCCAAATGACTTCGATGAAATCATCAGAAAGTTCGCCACCGTTAACAACTGTTCCGTTAGCAGATACGCCCCATACATAATTTGTACATCCGGCAGTAGTCGCTGTATAGCGTTGTCGGGTCTCTGGACAAACGCTGTTGACACAATCAAGAGTCGGAGCAGGTGCTGGAAGTACTTCTATCACCATTTGTTTTTCTGAAGCACAGTCGCAAACTGTTTCCGCAGATAAGGTGACAGTATAGAACCCTTCGTCAGAATAAGTATGACTTACATCATAATCAGTACTCATGGCGCCATCACCAAAGTTCCAATTGTATTCGATCGCGTTGTGAGACTCATTTTCAAAATACACTTCCTGATTTTTACAAATAGTGAGGGTATCTGTATTTGTCCCGGGTGAAGTAGAAAAATCAGCCACCGGTTCAGGGAGAATATCAAAACACAAATCAACTGTACAACCCAGACCAAAGACAGTTACATGGCCTTGGCCTCCGGCACCCCAATTGATTTCTATTTTTGAGCCACCATCGAATGAATAACTTTCAGCGCCTGAGACGGTCCATTGGGAGGACTGCCAGCCGAGATCAATAATAGTTTGTGAAAAGGCACACACCTGATAACATCCAGTACGGCCATCAATTTCATAACAGCCAAGCACTTCAGGGATATAAAGGAAATCATCAACAATTATAAATATGCTGTCTGTAAATATTTCACCGTTGGGGGTGATGGAAGAAGCAAATAGCAAGTAGGATCCTGGATTGAAAAAAATTACTTCAGCGGAATACAAACCGCCAAACACTTCAGCGTCCTGTTCGGGGATGATCGTCCACCACGTGGAATCCAATTGTTCAGAGGTTTCAATAAAATAAGTATTCTGTTCAAAATCGCAGAGACTAATGGTTTGCGGGCCAAAGATTTGATAGAATTGGCTATTACCTATATTAATACTGCAAAAGAGGATGATCGAAAGATAAAAAAGGCGCTTCATAGAAATCTGGTTTTCTGAATTTTCTGGTCTACAAGTTAAGATACACCTTATATTATTTGTGCTGCCTTCAAGGTTGATCTAATAATAAGGATAAGCAGGAATTAGTTTTCAATACCATGCATATAAAAACCCAATCCATATGAATAATTTAAATATGTTTGACGTTTCTTGATTTCAGAGAATCTATGGAGAATATTTTTATGCGATGAAGCGTTGCCTGTATTTATATTAATGATAAGTAAGCTAATTTTTCCAACAGGATTTTAGATAAAAAATCAATTGGAGAAATTAACGATAACCGTAAACTCAGGGGAGTAAAACTATTAGCGTAAAGAAAGCAATTGCAAATACGTTTCTTCTTTATTTCGCATTAGTGCAATGTCATTTTCATCATGGTCATCATAGCCACATAAATGCATCACACCGTGAATGATCACACGGTGAAGTTCATCATCAAATGGAATCTTAAACTCAGCCGCATTTTCTTTAACGCGATCAATGCTGATGTAAAGTTCAGCGAGAATAGGATTTGCGTTTAGTGGAAAGGTAATGATGTCTGTATAATAATCATGACCTAGATGTTGCTTGTTGATGTCCAATAGAAAATCATCAGTGCAAAAAACAACATCTATTCGGGTCAGGGCATAGCCCTCTGCTTCTACCGACTTGATCACCCATTGGATAATCTGTTGCTGATGGGATAGCACAAAAGAGACTTCGTTGTGCGAAGTAAAAAAGACCCCTGATTTTTCCTCGCCCGGTTCGGGCCAGTTTGTTTCTAGATTCTCCACATCAACTTTACCGTACGACCCTGATCTACAAAATGTATTTCATCCGATAGGCTTTTCATTAAAAACACACCGCGACCGCCTTCAGTTTCAACCCGATCAGCACAAGTGGGGTCAGGAACTTTAAAGGGATCGAATCCCAAACCCTCATCAGAAATGATTAACTGAATCTGGTGTTCTTTTTCATGACAAGTCACCATCACGGCCTTACGCTCATCCAATTTATTTCCATGGATCATCGCATTATTGACCGCTTCAGTCAGGCTAATAAGAATATTTGGATATAGATTTTCATCTATATTAAGTCGTTGCACAAGTGCTCTGACAAAGTCTTCCACTTCGCAGATGCAACTCGGATGAGAGGGTAATTTTAATATTTCTGCCGGAATGCTGATAAGGTCTTTAATTTGGATTTTTTAATGATTGATAATACTCTTCAACCAACAACTTGTAATATGGTTTTAGGTCAGGTGAAACAGATTTATATTGCTCAATTTCTGCTTCGCGCTGACGAATATATTCTTCCAATGCAGGTGGCATAGAACGTTTTTGCTCCATTGCTGTTTCTGCCTGACGTTTCTCATCCTGATCGCGTTGACGATCTGATTTTTCCGCCTCCAGCAAACGTGTCATAATATCTTGTTGCCGGTTTAAGGTCTCATTGTCTAATCGTTTATTGACTAAATCAATCTCGATTTTATTCATTTCGTCCGTAATATTATCGAGCTCAGGGATGCCTTTCCCCTGTTCTTTCTTTTCATCCCCAAGTTCCTTGAGTGCTTTACGCAATGCAGCTTGTTTTGCAGCCATTTGAGCAAACTCCTTGCTCATTTTTCCTTGCCCCCCTTTTTTCATTTGCTCAGAAAGCTGTTGCATTTCCTTATTTAAATCCTGCTGCCCCTGGGTGATTTTATCCATGGGTATTTTACCACTTTTGCCGGAGGATTTTCCACCGGGTTTATTGCACATCTGGCTGCCAGGCATTTTGCTCGCCATTTGTTGTTGCATCTGATTCATTACTTCACTCAACATTAATGCCAAATCGTTGAGATAGGTCATCGTTCGTTGTTGATGATCACTGGAAACTGCTTTATTTCGCTCTTCCAATGTGCTAAGACTCTTATTGAGGTTGACTTTTATATCCGTTACTTTTTCTTGGACAAAACTTTCAATTTGTGTTACTCGCTTACTTAATGCATGTAAGGTGTCTTCGACTACCTTAAAATCTTCTTTGATCTTATACTGCTCCTGCACGAGGCGCACATATCTTGGTGTCGTTGGTGTCGTGCCTGCAAAATCACTGATTAGATATTCCTGATCAAATGAAAGGGTCACAAGATTTTCAAGTAATTGGCGAAGCATGGCCATGTCCTCTTCCATTTGCTCCTGATCTCCAGCTTCCATTTGTGACTTCATTTGAGCGGCCATGTCTTTCATCCGCTGGGCAGCATTTTTCTGAGAATCGGAAGCCTTTTTAGATTCTTTCTGCTCCAATTGCTCCTGACTGTTTTCCATGTCCTGATCAATCTTCTCCATTTGCTCGTCCGCCCCTTCCATGTCTTTGGGCCGTTCTAGCTCTTCATTCTTTTTTTGGAGTTCCTCCATATCTTTTTGCAACTCATCAAACTTTTTGTTGAGTTCTTCCTGTTCTTTTTTTAATTCTTCATTTGGTTTCTCTTGATTTTCGGTCTCCTTGCTCAACTGCTCTTCTTCCGCTGCAAGTTTTTCCAATTTCTCAATGGCTTGTTCCATTTCGACCTCTACCTCCAGTTGTTTAAACATTTCGAGCATACGATCGAGTTCCATTTCTAATTCCTCATCATTCATTTCCATCTCCTCCATCATGTCCATGGCGCCGTCTTTTTCCATCTCCTTCATCATCTCCTCCATTTTTTTCAGAAGCTCTTTCATCTCCTCACTCATGAGCTCCTCCATAAGTTTTTCGACTTTCTCTTGCTTTTCCAAAAGCTCTTCAGAAGGTTTACTGTGTTCTTCCTGATTTTGAAGATTTTCCTTAAACTTATCAACCGCCTCCTGCATTTGCTTTTGCAAGGATAGATGTCGATCCATTAATTTTTCAAGTTCCTTTTTATCCTGCCACTCTGGTTTTTTCTCCTGCATGAGTTTCTCCTTCAGTTTCTTCATGTCTTTTTGAAGCTCCTGCGTTTCCTTAAGTGACTTTTCAAGGTTCAACTGAATGGTAGTATTGTTTTCATTTTCTTTTTTATCAAACTCTTCTGCCGTAGGCTTTCTAAATTGCATAACTGGAGTCCGGCTGACTTTACTTCCGTGAATCCCATCATTGTCGTGCACTTCAAAATAATATTGGACTTGTTCACCAGGCTGAAGTTTTAGTGACTTCAGATCAAAGCTATGCGTATAAGAGTATTGCGTAGGATGAGGAACGCGAAGAGCATTGGTTTTTACTTCTTTTACAGCACCATTTTTATCGAGCACTTCGTACTGGAAAGTAAGTGATCGAATACCGTAGTCGTCATCTACATTTCCCGCGAAATAAACCATGTCCTTTTCCAGGCTATCTGTAAATGATTCTACACGGATACCAGGAAAACGATCAGGAACTACGCGAATACTGTATTGAACGCTATCGGGATTTGGCAATAGACTATTGTTTAGGTAAAGGGTGTACCGACCATTTTTAGTGGCCTTGTCTTTTACGATAAAGCGATCTTCGCTTCTTTGTTCAGCTTTCAAAACAGCATCATTTCCCTCAAAAAGAAAGTCAATAGTTTCAGTCTGAGCCGCCTGAATATCCCAGGTCATTTTCGTTCCTTCCGGTACTATAAGATCACCGATGTTTCTAAGATCTTCATCTTTTCTTCCAGTGTAAGAAGGGAAATCTAATCCAATATCAAAAGAGATAATGCCGGGTTTTTTTATGACACTCAAATGAAGATCTCTGGATTGCACTGGTCCGGCATATATTTTAAATGGCGTGTCTTCGAGTACGTTTTTAAATTGATAAGAAAATGCATCCTGATCATCTTTACGCATTCGGTATGAGTAGTTGTCAATTTCAATGTAAACTTCTGCTGGCATCATAGCACCCTCGGTGGTCACCTGCAGGGTATAGTCTTCATATTGCACGACAGAAAGCGATTGATCAGGGTTGACGATAAATTTAAAGGGAGCAGCTCGCTCGTAAACTTTATTGGTGTGAATCAGACGTGATGTACTATCGCGAATGATGCTGGGCGCGGCCACCAAGAAAACAAGAAGAATAAATAACGGAGGTAATGCATACCGAAGATATTTTTTGTTTTTAGAAAGATCTACGGCCTTTTTAAACGGGACAATCTCTATTTCCTTTGTTTTTTGTTCAATACCGGCAAACAATAATTCAGCATTTGCTACATCACTATCTGCTTGCCTTTTGAGTTGTAAGACGTTTAGTAATTTATCTTGAACGTGACCAAAATGATCGCCGATAATTCGTGCTGCCTGATCATGTGAAATGACTTTTCCCAGACGATAATATTGGGCTAAAGGATAAACAACAAAATAGCCCAGGCTGGCTAAGGTCATGCCAATGAAAGACACTAAAAGCATCAATCGGGTGCTCCCATTAAAATAAAATTGGTGCTCCAGGAGATTGTACACTAAAAAAACACCCAGCAGACCACCCATAGTGATTAAACTGCCGCGGATAAGTTTGTTAAGGTAATATCGTCTTGTAAAAGCATCCAGTTTCTGGATGAGAAGGTGATAACTGCCAGTTTGCCCCATATGATTGCTAAGTGTATGCGTTGAAACGGATTCAGCATTAAAGTAGACCAAAGCTGATAACCTCGTTTGCCAGACTAAAGAACAAAATAGGGGTAAAATCCAGTACTTGTCAAGTGCTTCCTATGACGAATTGCATAGGATTGATTAAACTTTATAAATCATGTTATGTAAACGGCTGATAAACAAAGTGGTATGATATTTTTAAGAGGAATTTTTAACCCGTTAAGTGATCATTATTTTAGAATTTTATTGAGAACAATCATTTTTAGGCTTATTCACTTGTTCAGATATCTTTGTTGTATCAAATGCTCGTTATGACACCAGATCAAATTACATATACTGTTTTCGGTTCTTTATTGATACTTGCGCTAATTTTTGACTTAGGGTTGCTGAGCAAAAAAAATAAAACGATTACCATTCGTCAGGCCCTTTATCAGACCTTTTTTTGGGTAGGTCTGGCGCTTAGTTTTTTTGTTTTTATGTGGATTGAAAAAGGGCAGGTAATTGCTTTTGAGTATATCAGTGCTTATTTGATGGAGTGGAGCTTGAGTATTGACAATATCTTTGTTTTCATCCTGATATTTTCCTCCTTTTCGGTAAAGTCCAAATATATTCCAAGAGTATTGTTGATTGGTATTTTGATGGCTATTGTGTTTCGGGTTATTTTCATCACGGTAGGGGTGGCATTGGTGGATCAGTTTCATTGGATTTTATATCTCTTTGGTTTGTTTCTTATCTATACAGGGTATAAAATGTTTATTACCACCGAAAGCGAGGAGCTTGATCCTCATGATACGCGCATTTATAAGTTCATCATTAGGATATTACCGGTAACGAAACACGATGGGGAAGGAAAATTTGTAGTTACTGAAAATGGGAAGCGGCTATATACCTCATTAGCGGTGGTCGTCCTTATGCTGGCGGCTATAGACCTTGTTTTTGCGATGGACTCTATCCCTGCTGTGATGGGCATATCCAGAAATAAGCTGGTCATCTATACGTCAAATATTTTTGCCGTATTGGGCTTGAGATCCCTGTTCTTTCTCCTGCGTGGAGCTGTTTCCAAGTTTGATTATCTACAACAGGGGATAGCGGTTGTATTGGTTTTTATTGGAGTAAAAATGCTGGCGGAAAGCTGGCTTGAGCAGTGGATTGACAAACAGAATATGGTGTTGATCTCGCTTGGCGTAATTCTCGTTTGTATCTCTGCTTCCATTTTCTATTCCATCTTCATTGATAAGCCCGGAGTGCCTAAAGATGTGAAAGATGACTTTATAGGAGAGCAGGAAGAATAATACCCGATTTCGGCAACAGAGACAAAGGGAATGACCGTCATCCTTAATTCTTTTTACTTTTACAGCCCGGTTAGCTAAAAAGACCGGCACATGACTATGGACAAGGATAGTTTACTACCAATACTCGGGACCTTATACCCCTGGAGGCGCCATATCATGTATGTGACCATTGGGGCTTTTGTTGTGAGCGCACTGCTTTCGTTGTTAATGCACAATTACTATCAAGGCAAAACTGTCTTTTATGCTGCCAGTCAGGATTTGTTCAAGCCGGAGAAAGTATTTGGTGGAGGGAATTCAGAGATGTATTACTATGGTAGTGGCGAGGATATCGATAGAATTCTGACTGTTGGGAATTCTCATTTAGTGGTGGATTTTTTGATTGACTCCTTTGATTTGTGGTCTGTCTATGATATTAAGCCCGGCACCTCAAAAGCCGCTTACAAAATGCGGAAGGCTTTTCGGGAGAATTTCAATATTCTTCTAACGAAACAAGATGCGTTGGAACTTACAATAGAAGATAAAGATCCTGAGCGTGCAGCAGCTATGGCCAATGTAGCCACCAAACTCATCGATTGGGAAGTAAGATCCATTATCAAAAACAGCCAAATTGCACTTTCCTCATCCTATAGAAAATCCATTAACAATAAGGAAAAACTAATGCTTGACAACCTTGACACCCTGGTGCATTATCGGGAAAAGTCAGGTATTTATGATGCTACCGGGCAAACTGAAATACTCGCTACCCGGGTCACTGAAGTGACTAATTCTGTGGAGCGAGAAAAGGCAGCCTTGCAATCATTGCGTAAGAGCAATAGCTCAAAGGTTAGGGACAGTATCGTTGTGATTGAAGCGCGTATCTCAGGATATGATCGAGAATTGGCAATCCTAAATGGAGATGATCCGGATGCAAATTATAGCCTAAAGAATTTCAATAGGGCTAAAGGAAAAGTTGAGTTATTGGAATCAAGATATTTTCGATCCTATGAGCAGATAGGGTATGATCTTGAAAAGCTTAAGTTGTATAATGCTGCTATAGAAATAGATGTACCCACGATTCACCTCATTGAAGCTGCTGAGGTGCCAAATATGAAGAGCAGGCCCCGCCGATCCATTATTGTGCTCGCGTGTACAATAGCGGCATTTCTATTTAGCCTCGCTTCGGTGATGGCCATTGAGTCTTATCGCCAGTTCGATTGGGACCGTGTCATTAAGAAGTAGGTCTGTATATTCCCTTGACCCCCAATTAGTAAGCCTGAAAATCGGGTAGGTTTCTTCCGACCATTTGACCCCTGGAATCTTGTACTATCAGGAAAAGAATGCTACTTCCAATGGATAACCATGGAATTGGGCACATTCTTTGCCACACATTATAGATAATCATGATATTTTAATAAGGACAGGCGAATCGTCTGTAATATTTGGTTTTAAAAAGGGTTTAATGAAGAGTCATTTTAGTAAAAACGAGTACATTTACTACTCAATAAGTCGTAAAGTGCTATGATTGAAACCCTTATCTCCTCCAAAACCAGGATTAAGCTCTTATTGAAGTTTTTTCTGAACAGTAGTTCCAGGTCCTACTTACGCGGCCTGGAAAGTGAATTTGGCGATTCCACCAATGGCATTCGTCAGGAACTCAATCGCTTCGAAGAGGCAGGAATGCTCAAAACGTGTACAGAAGGCAATAAAAAATTCTTCCAGGCGAATACGGAGCACCCGCTCTACAATGAGATTCACAACATCCTCATCAAGTACATTGGATTTGATACGATCGTTGACACGGTCATCGAGCGACTCGGGGAGATTCAAAAAGTTTACCTCATTGGTAAGTTATCGAATGGATTAGATAGCCCGGTGATTGATCTGATGCTAATCGGTGATGTCGATGAAAACTACCTTGTCAATCTCATCCGAAAGACAGAACCCCTGATCAAAAGAAAAATAAGATATATCATCTATCGCAACGACGAGTTAGCAGGAATCGATTGGAATCAGTTTAACCCTCAACCTTTATTACTGTGGACCAAGGACGACTAAGTTATACGGCCATAGATAAAGTGAATGCACTTCACCAGTTTGTAACCGCCCCTGAAGTGGTAGCGAATGCGTGGTATGTCATTCGGACAAAAACGAAGTGTGAAAAGTTTGTTCGGGACAAAGTTATCGCCATGGGCATGGAAGCATTTGTTCCCTTAAAAAAACGAACAGCCATATATAAAAGAAAGGTAAAGGTATATGAACTACCACTCATCACTTGCTATGCGTTCGTGCGTCTTGACAGACAAAAAAGAAACCAGGTTCTGGCTTTGCCTTACGTGCAAGGTATGTTGCGTTTGGATGGAAAAGATTGCCAGGTGAGTGATCAGGAAATGCAATGGTTGTACAAGGTGAGTGGAGCAGAGATGGAGGTATCAACAGAAACAATGTCAATGGAACAAGGTGATCGTGTCATGCTGGCCCATGGGCAATTGGCCGGGATGGAAGGCAAGATCATGTCCCGACGATCAAAACATGAAGTCATCGTAGCGTTGGAAAGTCTTGGATTACAGATGGTGATTCAAGTGGATCCAACGATACTGGTTAAGTTATAACAAGCAACTTTATTGACTCGAAAGAATCGATAAAAAGGGCAACTGGATTTAAACAAAAACAACGTATAGGCCGCGACCTATCGGATGGCGAAGCCATGTTTGATTGGTTGAATGATTAATGTTGAAAGTTTAAATGTTAAGTGGGTATTGTTTAGGTGGTTAAATGTTTAATGTGTAGTGTTTAGAGGTTTATTTGGTTATTTGGTTAAATGGTTAAATGGTTAAATGGTTAAATGGT
>JBBKWA010000127.1:0-7466 GCA_037968695.1 Saprospiraceae bacterium | reverse complement strand
GACGGAATGAAGATGAATCGTTCATTCATAAACGTACCTACCGGAAAAACAAAATTGGAAACAATAGAAATGGTGATCACAAAGAAGCCTATGCTCCAGGCATAAATACTTTTAGATTTCCAAAGTTTGAAAAAGACATACGCCAGTCCAAGGTATAATGCTAATGAAATAAGCGTCCCCGGTTTGGCGAAATTCATGATTGGCACATGATATGGGTAATAGTCATGGGTAAGCGGATGTGGAAAGACAAGAAGCCTTAGGTACTCCCCAAGGGTGTATATAATGGTTGCTAATTTTTCTACTGAATTCATTTGCACAAAAGGATCATTCATTAAATCTGTAATGACCTTTCCACTGCTGAGCACATACCCAATAATGTTGGTTCTGATCACCATATAGGTGATGGCAGCTATAACAGATGGTGTCAGGGCTAAAACATAATCTCTTGTTTTAGCTTTCGTAAAGAAATACATCGTGAGCGGAATCACCGCAAGAAAAGTGATGGCGTTTTCTTTAGACATTAATCCCAAAAACATAGCTACGCCACTTGCTATCAGATAGAATTTGTTTTTTGTTGGTAGAAACTTTAAGGCAAAATAGAGCGCTGCCATAGCACCAATCGTCGTCATGATTTCATCACGCCCCTTGACATTGGCAACGACTTCGGAATGAACAGGGTGAAGGATATAAAGGACTGCCGCCAGAAAAGGTATGCTTAGTAGCCATGGTGTTTCCTTTTTATCCGGCACCAGTACCGCCAATATTCGGTATATCAGCAAGCCGCACAAACCATAGAGGAGGATATTGATAAAATGCCTGATAAAGCTGTTATTTCCAAAAATCTCCTGTTCGATCGCAAATGTGACTATAGATAATGGACGGTACCGTGCTCCGGCGACCAGATCTTTTTGTGTACCGAAGTAACCTGTAAAACTTTCAGTGCTAAGAATTTCCCAAATGCCTGAAAAGCCTTTTTTGGTGAATTCGTTGTCTGTGATGACGATCTGATCATCAAGTACATATCCATAGGAAAGGCTCATCCAATACAAGGCAAACGCCAAAAATGGAATAATCAATGCTTCTTTCCACTTGCCAGCCCAGAAGCCGGGTGTAAAGTTCAAAGAGGAATAGGAAGACTGTTTTGATTTGGTTTTCCCTGATTTTTTTTTCGTCGTATTCTTCGCCATGAGGGTTAAAGATAACGGTATGATTATTTAGCAGCAAAATGTTGTTTTGAATTTGTCCCCTATAGGCCTATCTTTCCGGTTCATGAGACGCCAAATAACCTTTACTAAAAAGTATATTTTAATACTGCTAGTGCTTTTTGGCCTCATTTCACCTGCTGTTCAGGCACAAGTCAACCTCAAAGCCGGATATAATTTTTCTTTTTTTTCGGATCAAGGGCTAAATCAGGTCATTTCAACCTTCAATACATCTCAACAATATACCCGATCATTTAAGCACTTGACATGGTTGCAAGGATTTGAGGGCGGCGTTCGGTTTAAAGCGGATATTCACGCTTTTGAGTTGACCTATCAAAGTGCTTACCACCGCCTCACTGCTGAAGGTCAGCTTGTTGGTGAGACCGAATCGTATACTGACAAAATTAATATAGCCGTCAATAGCCTGGCCTTTGGCTATCAGGTCAGTGGCGATTTGGTGGGTGCAGGAGTAGACTTGCAGTATCAGTGGTATAACAGCAGAGTTAAATTAGCGGCTGAAGAAGATCGATATAAAGTGGTTCAGAAAATGTGGGCCATGAAATTCTATTTGATGTTTACGCTGGAAGGAAGTGGATATATCGATGCAGCTGTCCAGCCTTATTACATACTTCCATTTGATCGGTATGATCTAGACCCACTGAGTCAGTATCTCAACCAAGCGCCAGGATCAGCCGAAGAAAAATGGACGAGAATTGGATTAACATTATTGTTTTATAACGGCGGCAAGTAGGATTTAATCTTTATTGGGAATTATGCGTTTAAGTCGTATTGATATTTCGTTTCGTTTTATTTTTATTGTACCATGGCATTCAAATTAACTTCAGATTTTCAACCTACAGGGGACCAACCGGAAGCTATTAGCCAGCTCGTGCGCGGCGTGGAAGGGGGCGAAAAATTTCAGGTGTTATTGGGGGTTACCGGCTCCGGTAAGACCTTTACCATGGCCAATGTGATCAAGGAAGTACAACGACCTACACTTGTTCTGACACATAATAAAACGCTTACAGCGCAATTGTATGGTGAGTTTAAAGAATTTTTTCCCGACAATGCTGTCGAGTATTTCGTGTCCTATTATGATTATTACCAGCCGGAAGCTTACTTGTCTGTTTCGGATACCTTTATTGAGAAAGATTTAGCGATCAATGAGGAAGTGGACAAGCTCAGATTGCGGGCTACCTCAAATCTGTTATCCGGTCGTCGGGATATCATCGTAGTGGCTTCCGTATCATGCATATTTGGTATGGGAAATCCCGAAGATTATAAGGCTGGAATTATTCGAATTCAAAAGGGAGAAACGATTTCAAGAAATGCCTTTCTCTATCGACTTGTGGAGAGTCTGTATAGTCGAACCGAAGGTACATTAGAACGTGGAAATTTCAGAGTGAAAGGAGATACGGTAGACATTAGTTTGCCTTATGTGGATTATGGTTATAGGATAAGTTTTTATGGTGATCTTATTGAAGAAATAGATATCATCGATGTGCATTCCGGACAGCGGCAGGAACCACTTGACCACGCAGCTATCTACCCGAGGAATTTATATGTTGCGCCTAAAGACAGGTTAAAATTTGTCATTCGGGATATTGAAGATGAGCTGTTTGGTCAAACTGAATATTTTACGAAGGAGAGAAAGTATATAGAAGCAAAACGAATTCAGGAACGGACATCTTTTGATCTGGAGATGATACGCGAGTTGGGCTATTGCAGTGGGGTAGAAAACTACAGTCGATTTTTTGATGGGCGTGCGCAGGGCACAAGACCATTTTGCTTATTGGATTATTTCCCTGATGATTTTTTGATGATCATCGATGAAAGTCACGCTACTTTGCCACAAGTGAGGGGCATGTGGGGAGGAGATCGGGCAAGAAAGTTAAACCTGGTCAATTTTGGTTTCAGGCTTCCTTCGGCTATTGATAACAGACCATTGAACTTTACTGAATTTGAAGGACTGATCAATCAAGTTGTCTATGTCAGTGCCACGCCTGCTGATTATGAGTTGGAGCAGACAGGGGGTGTTGTGGTAGAGCAAATTGTTAGACCAACGGGTTTGCTTGATCCGCCTATTGAAGTCCGGCCCAGCCTCAATCAGATTGATGATTTAATGGATGAAGTGTCTGAGCGCATCAAAGTAGGGGAGCGTGTACTGGTGACCACACTCACGAAGCGGATGGCCGAAGAGTTGAGTAAGTATTTTACAAAACTCAATATCAAGTGTAAATACATTCACTCCGAAGTGGAAACGATGGAACGCGTCGAAATCTTACGAGATCTAAGGTTAGGGGAGTTTGATGTACTAGTAGGCGTGAACTTGTTAAGGGAAGGATTGGACCTTCCGGAGGTTTCATTGGTAGCGATATTGGATGCCGACAAAGAGGGCTTTTTGAGAAACGAAAGATCGTTGACGCAGACAGCAGGACGTGCAGCCAGAAATTCAAATGGCCTGGTAGTTTTCTATGCCGATAAGGTCACAAATTCCATGCAGAAGACAATTGATGAAACGCAACGACGACGGTCTATCCAAATCGCTTATAACGAAGAGCATGGGATTACACCACAAACGATATCCCGCACAAGGGAACAAATCCTCGCTAAAAATTCTATACTGGATATCCGGGAAGGAAATAAAAAGGCGTATGTGGAGCAGCCTCTCGAGTCATCACTCGCTGCTGACCCTGTGCTTGCTTTTATGTCCAGGGATCAGATAGAGCGTATGATATCTGATACGGATCGCAAGATGAAGGATGCCGCTAAAGATTTGGATTTTATTTCTGCGGCGCAGTACAGGGATGAAATGTTAGCGTTGAAGAAAAGACTTAAGTAGTGTTTGTTCTTTTTCTTGTCCTGCAGCTGCCAATGCTTCAGGGTCCGGCCCTAAATCTCACATTATAGAAAGGGGTGCAGCACCTACGGCGCTGGATGAGATTTCAGGGTACGTTTGTTATACCTCCCGTCCCGATCCATCGGGAATCGGGAGTAGCACCTACGGCGCGATTTAGGCACGGATTGCGCTGCAAGTGTAGCACCTACGGCGCTGGAAGAGATTTCAGGACACGTTTGTTTACCAACCTGTCGCACCTACGGCGCGATGTAGACAGAGATTATCTGGTTTGCAAAGGCATATTTGCGCAGGATTTGATTTTCTTTGCTCACCGCTCACCGCTCACCGCTCACCGCTGCTCTATCCGAGCTTATCTATAAATTCCGCTTCTGTAAGCACCTGAATCGTTCCTATTTTCCTAGCTTTATCAAGCTTTGATCCTGCATTTTCACCGACCACTAGTACATCGAGATTTTTGCTGACGGCACTTATGTTTTTAGCACCGGCATCCTCTGCTTTTTTCTGCGCTTCCTTCCGTCCCATCTGAGTAAGCGTCCCGGTAAAAAGGATTGTCTTGCCGGAAAAAACGCCATCCGTGACTAATTCTTTTGGCTTGTCCGATTCAGTTTGTTGAAGATTAACACCGGCTGCTTCCATTTCACGTAGCATTTCAATATTCGCTTCGATAGCAAACCACTTACTTGTGTTTTCTGCTACTACAGGGCCGATGTCTTTTATGGCTATATAATCTTCTATTGTCCAGGTCCTGAGATCCAGCACATGATTTATTTTTTCAGCAACCAATTTTGAAGCTCGTTGTCCCAGATGATGAATACTCAAACTATGGAGCAAACGGTGTATTGGGTTTGATTTTGCTTTTTCAACTGCACTCTGTATTTTTTCAGCGGATTTTTCACCAAAACCTTCCAGATTAGCGATCATCTCATAATCAAGCCGGTAGATATCCGCCATGTTTTTTATCCAACCAAGCTCATAAAACCGCAGAATGTATTTCTCCCCAAAACCATCTATATCCATAGCATCTTTGGAGACATGAAATATCAATCGCTGAAGTATCTGTGCCTTACATTCCAGGTTGGTGCATCGCCACGCAGCCTCATCTTCTTCCCTGACTAAAGCTGTATTGCAGGACGGACAGTGTGTGGGATAGATGACAACCGTCTCCTCTCCTGTCCGCAATTCCGGCAATGATTTTACAATATAGGGTATCACATCCCCGGCACGCTCGATCAGCACCTGATCCCCGATGCGCAGATCTTTGGAAGTGATAAAATCTTCATTGTGCAAAGAGATGGATGAAATCGTCACGCCCGCAAGAGACACGGGCGCAACCTTGGCGACAGGCGTGAGCGAACCGATTTTGCCAATCTGATATTCTATATCTAGTAGCTGAGTCGTGGCTTGCTTGGCCTGAAACTTATAAGCAATAGCCCACCTTGGATGATGACTGGTATAGCCACACATATCCTGCAAATCAAAATCATCTACCTTGATCACCATCCCATCAATATCATATGGGTAGTCATCTCTGATGGTCGCCCAGTATTGACATTGTTCAATGACTTCCTGAATACCGTGGCAAAGTTTTTTTTCTCCATGCGATACCTTAAAGCCAATGCTACCTAGAAAATCTATTGCATCGTGATGCGATTTTATAGAAGGCAACATGTCATTGCCGGCAGCATCTTCTGCAAAACCCAATTGAAAAATAAAGGCATCCAATTGTCTGCGTGATGTTTCGGAAGGGTCTTTGGTTCGCAATCCACCAGTCGCACTATTTCGTGAGTTGGCCAAAAGGGCCAGGCCTTCTTCAGCACGATATTTATTGATATCGGCAAATCGTTCTTTTGAAATAACCGCTTCGCCACGCAACTCAGCCCGTGCTATCCCTTTAGAAAGAAAGTCAGCCTCTAAAGGGAGTGATTTAATTGTTCGTGACTGAAGCGTAATCTCTTCACCCGCAACACCATTTCCCCGTGTAGCAGCTCGTATCAGTTGATTGTTTTCATAAATAATCGCAATACTGCCACCATCAAATTTTGGTTCTACAGTATATATGATATCATCTCTTTCGGTCAGTTTTTTGACTTGTGTATCAAACTTGTTCAGATCTTCTTCATTGTATGAATTGTCCAGCGACAACATCGGGATAATATGCTCAACGGATGCAAAATCATCTGTCAAATCACTTCCTACTCGTTTGGTTGGTGAGTTAGCAGAAGCGGATGCAGGATATTTGTGTTCTAAGGATTGTAGTAATTTGTAAAGCTGGTCGTATTCATAATCACTGATTAGTGGTTCATCCTGCACGTAGTACTTGTATTCGTGAAATCGAACGAGATTCTCCAAGGAGGACACATCATCTGCTGTCAAGGTATGTCCATCGCCTGCTGATAGATACTTTTTTGAAGCTTCGTAGAATTCTTGCTGTTCTTTTTTGGAATACCGCATAGTGATTACTCAAAATTGAAGGGATGAAGTTAACAAACCACGCCTTACCTTTGGCAATACTATGAAAAGATTGGAAGACATCACACCACAAGTACTGCAGAGTAAGGCGATTATTCGATTTCAGGATTGTGATCCCTATGGGCACCTTAATAATGGCCGCTTTCTTGATTATTTTATGAATGCCCGGGAGGATCAGGTTTTAAAGGCTTATGATTTTGATATTTATAACTATAGCCGTACGACTGGATTAGGATGGGTCGTAACGCAAAACCATATAGCGTATACCCAGCCAGCCCTGTTAATGGAAGAAGTGACTATAGAAAGTCAAATATTGGTTTCCCGACCAAAATTTATTCAGTTAGAGATGAGGATGTTTGATCAAAAAGGGATTTTGAAATCATTATTGTGGGTCCAATTTGTTCATGTGGATATCCGTCATTCAAAAAGTGTTCCCCATAGTGAGGAGTTGCAGGAGGTATTTGATAAAGTTTGTCTTCCTGTGGATGAAAATGATTTTAATCTCAGGTTGAGGGCACTGAGTGCTTAATGGATATTATTCCGTTGGCCTTTCGACTCTCCCGCTTCCCGTCCCGATTCCCGTCCCGATTGATCGGGATCGGGACGGGATATTTCACGCAGAGGCGTAGGGACGCAGAGATGTTTTTCTACTTGAAAAATCCGTGTAATCGGTGTAATCTTTTTATCCCGCTAAGCGGGAGTGATTCAAACTTTTGATTGAAGCTGATCTCGAACCAAAGTTGTTATTCTTTTTTTCGCCTCTTTTTCTCGCAAATCAGCAAAGAATGATAAGTCACGGTTAGTATTTAGGTGTAATGTTTAAACGTGGAAATGTTTAAATGTTTAAGGTGTAATGTTTAAATGGGTCTTGTTTAATTTCCCCTCACCCCAATTTCTTTCCGCCCTTCCGCCCTTCCGCCTTTCCGCCTTTCCGC
>JBBKWA010000126.1:0-16084 GCA_037968695.1 Saprospiraceae bacterium | reverse complement strand
TTGTACTGAAGCTCCTGAGCGTGGTACTATTGTGGATTCACAAGTCACTACGAGCGTTGCTGATGCTCAATCAGGTTCTGCGTTCAAGATCAGTCCTAATCCGGCTGGTAATCGGATTCATATTGGCATGTCCTCTTTAGTTAATGAGACTGCTGAAGTACGCGTATACAATCTTACGGGACATTTACTTTCTACCGAGTTATGGGGAGTTACAACAGGCAGTAATCAGAAAACATTAGATCTTTCAAAACTATCCACAGGCATGTATGTAATGCAAATCCAAACGAGTTCAGGATTACGTGCAGAGAAATTTGTGAAACAATAAGCAAAAGGCTTTTTAACAATAAAAAAGGGGTTCATGATTGTGAACCCCTTTTTTATTTCTATAAGTATAATTATCAACTCGCATTGTCATCTTCCTTCTTTTCTGCATCGCTGTCAGCCACATCGGAAGTCATCTGATCAAATTTCTCTTTCACCTCATCGGCCAGATGTTTAGCACTTTCCTGGATACTATCGAATTTTTCTTTGGCACCTGTCTTTAGTTCCTCAAAGGCTTCCCCAAGATCTTTCATCTTTTCTTCTGCTTCCTCCTTAAGATGATTTAGTTTTGCTTTTGTCTCATCACTGAGACTAAGCTTCTCATCCATTTGGGTGGCTTTTTCCTTCACCTCATCCGCAAGGTGATCGGCTTTTTCTTTCAAATCGGCGGCCACATGTTTAGCACTTTCTTTAAGATCATGTGCTTTCTGTTTAGTCTCTTTCTTAAGTTCCTCAACAGCATCGCCAATATCTCCCATTTTAGCATCTGCATCCTCCTTCAGATGATGCAGCTTATCCTTGGTCTTAGTACTAAATCCAAGTGTATCATCCAAATGCGAAGCCTTTTCTTTCATATCATCAGTAAAATGGCTTGCTTTCTCCTTTAAGTTTTCAGCAAAGTGCTTTGCTTTTTCCTTGAGATCATGTGCTTTCTCTCCGGCCTCTTCTTTTCCTTCTTTAAACGACTCTTCAAGATGGTCGCCCACGACAGACGCTACAGCCCCAATACTATCACTAAGATCAGTGAGCGATTCTCCTACAGTTTCCCGGATGGCATCAAACATTGATTCTTTTGGTTTCTTTTTGGTAGAAGATTTAGATTTCTGATCAGCAATCTCTTTAGCTGCCTTTTCAAGTGATTCCGCATCGACTTGTTCTGCTTGTTCATTTATAGTATCAGCAATTTTCTGCTTTACGGACTCTTTTGCCTCCTTGATTTCCTCCTTGCGTTGCTTTTCTTTCAACTGCTCTTGTTGAAATTTCTTTTCTCGCTCTAAACGACTTTCCAGATCTGCTTTTGTTTTAAGCATCTCTTCTAATTTTTCATTTTTTGATTTGACGCGTTCATCAATCATCTTAATTTTAGCCATCCGAATCTGTGCTTCGAGCTGCCCATCCGTATTCGCTATTCGATTATCCTGAAAACCTTTATCCTTATTATCGCGATTAATAGATTTTTGCATTTTATCAATAGCGGCCATTAAACCCTGATATCGCCTATCAATACGATCAAGTGTAGAAGAATCCCGATTACTCTTTTCGCCAAAACGTTTTTCCTTTACGGCTTTAAACGCATTGTCAATTCGCTTCCAGATTTTTGATCTGTCTCCTCTTGTCAGACTAGCCTCTTTAAATTCCTGTTGTAAACGCTTAAGATCATTAAACAATGGTTGCAACCCAAGACCTCCCTTAATTTTCTCCTCCACTGCATCCAGTTTTGAACTAAATGTATTGGCAAATTCTGTTGACACTTTATCATTTTCAGTGTCGAGACTCTTGCGCATATTCTTAAGCTGGGTAAATATATCATTGGTCATCTCTCTAAGTTCCTGACCATGATCCCGCATCAGCGTTTTATCAAAAATATTTTTCTGTATCCGCTCCCAGATTTGTTTCATTTCTTCCCAGAGCTGATTACTATAATTATCTGTGTTTTTGAGCTTCTCCCCAATCTCTTTAAGTTCTGTATGGAATGACTGATACAATCTGTTGGATAAAACAACAAAATGCCATTCTGTTTGTGCCCTTTGGATAATATCCTGACGATCCACATTTAGGTTTTCAGGAAGCAGTGCATCTGATGCCGATAGTGGTCTCACCAAATGGGAGAATCCCTCCGGGAATGGCACTTCGTGTGCTTCCCGCCATTCATTGAGCATTAGGTTATAAAATTCTTCCGTCGTAGATTCAAAAGGGAAGGTAAACACATCTACTTCGTTGTCATCAGCCCTCAGGCCGATGGCGATGAGCACTTTCTTGTTCTCATCGGCTGTTCCCCACATTACAATTCTCGTCTTCATTCCGTCCGTAATTTAATAGTACAATTTGTATCGTTTACTCATGAGGGCAGCTATTTTGGCACCACCCAGTACATTTTTGGTATTTACTTTTTGCTCTATGTTGAATGTTGCAAAGTTCTTGTTTATTGTCCAGAAGTGGCAAGATCCTGCTGTTTTTCTGCTTTTAAAAGACCTTTCCCGACCAAAAACTCAGCAATCTGTACAGCATTTGTTGCTGCTCCTTTTCGCAAATTATCTGCTACAACAAACAAATTCCAGCATCGGGCTCTGGACTCATCTTTTCTGATTCTTCCTACCCAGACAGCGTCCCGACCATCCGCCAACACCGGCATAGGGTATTTATTGGTGGCAGGATCATCATACAATTTAATCCCTGGTGCAGCTTCCAATAGACTTCTAATTGCCGCAACATCCGTATCTGCTTCCAATTCAATATTCACGGCTTCGGAATGCCCGGAAATTACCGGCACCCTTACAGCTGTCGCGGTGACCGGCATATCCGCAACGCCCATTATCTTGCGTGTCTCATGGACCAACTTCATTTCTTCCCGGGTATAATCATTGTCTAAAAAGACATCACAGTGTGGAATGCAATTGGCATAAATCTTATGTGGATATACTTTATTCACTTCATCTTTTCCTTTTGCCTCATCATTAAATTGCTGCACGGCTTTCATGCCCGTTCCGGAAACAGCCTGATAGGTAGAAACAATAATTCTTTTAATGCCCCATTTGATGTGAATAGGGTACAGCGCAACGACCAGTTGTATCGTACTGCAATTTGGATTTGCAATAATTTTATGCTCTGGTGATAGTATATGGCCATTGACTTCAGGGACCACCAGAGGAACACCCTCTTCCATTCGCCAGGCTGATGAATTATCTACTACCGTACATCCCACTTTTGCAAATTCAGGTGCCCATTGCTTTGAAACACTTCCCCCAGCAGAAAATAAGGCCAAGTCAGGTTGCGCTGCAATGGCATCCTCCATGGATACGACAGGATACGCCACCCCTTGAAAGGTGATTTTTTTGCCTACAGATTGGCTTGACGCCACAGGAATTAATTCAGAAACAGGAAATCCTCTTTCTTCCAAAATCTTGAGCATCATTTGCCCAACAAGACCCGTGGCACCGACAACGGCTACTTTCATTTTATAAATATTAATTTATTTGAGACACAAAGGTAGTTAGTCTTATCAATACTTCAAGTCTCCGCAATTTTCTCCCTACGCCTAAATAATACCAGTAATTTACTAAAAAATCACCATGTGCTTTCTATTTTGGAGTACCTTCGAAACATGAAAATTCGTTTTCTTTATTTTTTAAGTTTCTGGCTATTTTCACTGCCTGCATTCAGTCAATTCTCTACAGATTTTTCTGAAGGAAATCTCGATGTATGGGAAGGTGATAAATCAAATTTTATTATCAATGGAAATCAGGAATTACAACTGAATGCACCAGAAGGTTCCACTAACTCCTGGCTCTATACCCCTGTCACTTTTGCCGACAGCACCGTATGGGAGTTATCCCTGAAACTAAATTTTGCACCCTCCACGAGCAACCAACTTAAAATTTATTTAGGCGTCAGCTCCCCTGATTTGGCTACTGCCTCGGGATACTATTTAGAAATAGGTGCGAGTGGTGATCAGGATCCCCTTGAGCTCAAATACCTTAATAACGGTCTCAGTGAATCGCTTGCTGCCTCTTCCCCTGGTCTGGTGAGTATGGATCCGGTTGAATTGACAGTTCGAGTAGTTAAAAAAGAGAATGGTGACTGGCAGGTTTATCAAATCATTGGCATTACTGCTGAATTGCTTTTTACTACATCGCATAATTTATTACCCTTAAGCACATTATCTGTTTTTGGTTTTGAATGTAAATACACCAGCACCAGAAGAGACAAGTTCTTTTTTGATGACCTATCAATCGTTCCATTGGTTGCTGATACTACTCCACCCCAATGCTTGTCCTTGAATGTTTTAAATGCTAATTCACTTGAATTAATATTCAATGAATTACTTGATGAAAGCAGTGCACTTTTACCTGAACATTACGTACGCACGCCCGGCAATCTTCAACCCAACGAAGTTGTCTTTAATCAACCAAATATTATTCTCACCTGGAATGATGATTTTATAAGCCAACAGGAATACACATTGGCGATACAAGGCGTGAAAGATCAAGCAGGAAATGCGTCTTTGCTAATGGCAAAAAACTTTAGCTATGTCGCTATCGCGGCTGCCCAACCTTATGAAATTCTGATTACAGAAATATTGGCAGATCCCACACCTTCTATTGGTTTGCCTGAAGAAGAATATCTCGAAATATATAATGCAAGTGGTGGTGTATTCAGGCTATCTGATTATACACTTCAGGTTGGATCAGGCAAGCGATTACTTCCGGGTGAATTAATTAATCCCAATAGCTATGTCATATTATGTGATGCAGAAAATGTATCAATCTTCGAACCTTATGGCCAAACAGTTGGAATTTCAAGTTTTCCTGGTCTTACCAACTCAGGTGCTTCCGTAAAAATATTGGATAGTGATGATGCCTCAATTCATGAAGTGGATTACAAAATTGCATGGTACCAAGATGGTTCGAAGGCGAACGGTGGATGGTCCCTGGAAATGAAAAACCCGATGCATATCTGTAGTGGTGCCGACAATTGGGCAGCATCCATTAACTTATCAGGAGGAACTCCAGGAATAGTCAACTCGACATGGGATACCAGCCCAGATTTAGAGGGCCCTGAGTTGATATCGCTTTACAGTAGTTCAGCACAAACTATCCTTCTGCGATTCAGCGAAAATCTGGATCAAATACTAATGGAAAATCCAGCTGCTTATGCGCTTGACCCAGCAATAACTATTACTTCTGCCGAATTGGTCGATCCCACTACTATTGAACTAACTTTAGCAAGTTCATTGATGGAAGGCGTGATTTATACATTCCTGCCTTTCGATGCATTTGATTGTTTAGGAAATGCAACTGCCTTTTCTGATGCGTTAGTCTTTGGAGTTCCATCTGATATTGAAACCGGAGATATTCTGATTAATGAACTGCTCTTCAATCCGTCAACTGGTGGTAGCCGGTTTATTGAAATTATAAATGTCAGTCAAAAATTTATCGATTTAAGCCAGCTGGCCATTGGTCAGATCACAAGTACGAAGAATGATATCTACGCTACGAATGTAAATGAAATATTAAATCCAGGTGATCTTGCTGTCTTCTCGCCAAATCCGACTGATATTCAATCGCGTTATACGGTTCCGCGTTCTGATCTTTTGCATGAAGCACAAGTACCAAGCTGGGGTACTACTTCAGGGAATGCGTCTTTACTCTCGAATGGCGTAATCATCGATTCATTCACCTATTATTCCTCTTGGCACAATCCTGCTATTGCTGACCAAAACGGGGTAAGTCTTGAGCGGATTTCAAAATCTTTATCGTCTTCCAGTTCATCAACATGGCATAGTGCTTCTTCTGTGAGCGGATACGCCACACCAACCGGTGTTAATTCTCAAAATACATCATTGGTAACTGAGAAAGAATCACCTTATTCTATAACAAATAGTGTGTTTTCGCCAGATGATGATGGATTTAAGGATTTTTTGGCATTAAATTTTCTATTGACTACGGGGGACTTTATTGGATCTGTCTGGGTATATGATCTGGAAGGAAGAGAAATCATCCAATTATTATCCAATGAGTCGTTAGGCACATCGACGACCGTACAATGGGATGGACGAAGACCTGATCAGATTTTGGCTGACATGGGCATCTATGTATTATTTATTCAGTTGTGGGATGCCGCTGGCAATGTAAACGAATATAAAGAGACCTGTGCGCTTGTAAAGCGCTGATAAAAAGTTGCCTTAGGCAATGTATAATAATTGGAACGACCAAACACTATAAAGCTTAAGACTGCTATGCGCTATGGCGTAGCGTCACTTTTAGTGACGCTGACCTTGGTATGCATATTAAGTCCATCCCTACTTTTTTTTAAACAGGTATCCGCATACACGCTTTACATTATGCTGGCCCTTTTGGTTACTGGGATGTTTGCCTTTGTCATTGATGAGCGGAAACTAATGATGGTCAGCTTACTGTGTTGTGGCTTACTCAACTTACACCTTAAAGAATCTTCCAACAAACAGATGCGGTTAGCCGCTGTAACGGCCAAACCATCCCTTAAGATTTCACACATTAGCCTTGGGAATGCAGAAAGCGACTATGATGTAGTCATCAATTATCTGCTTGGGATTGACATGGATTTTTTAAGCTTTCAGGAATTAACTCCAGACTGGAATGCGCAATTAATTGAAAAATTATCACCAACGTATAATCATGTCCAGACGCTGACAAGGCTTGATCAATATGGTATGGGGTTTTTCTCCAAAATTCCATTTCAACAAATGGATACTGTATTTTTGGATGATGTCCCAAATCTTATGGGAACGATAGAGCTTTATGGTCAAGGAAAATGTAATATTTTAAGTTGCCAGGTTGTCCCACCAGTTAGTCAGGCTGCCTTTTTAGAAATTGATCAGCATTTCAGCGCGATGTCAAAGTACATCGCGGAATTAGATGGCGCTATGGTCGTTCTTGGGGATTTTCATTTACCTCCATGGTCTGCTGAGGTGCAAAAATTTAAATTATCGAGTCGACTAAAAGATGGCAGAAGAGATATTCATCCGCGAAATATTGATGGATCGCTATCGCTACCAAAAATTCCTGTAGAGCATATTCTGTTCAGCGATGATTTTGAATGCACTTCTTTTTCTGAAATTGGGAATTCGGCAATAGGGCGAATAGGCATTTCCGGCACATATCAACTTCAAGGAGACTATGACGAAATGGTTCAATAGTGTCAAACATGCATTGAATGGAATAGTGCTTTTCTTTCGAACTGAGCGCAATGCAAAAATAGAATTGGTAACGGCAGTATTCGCCATCGCGCTAAGTCTTTGGCTTCAAATCTCGAAAACTGAATTTTGTATTATTCTCCTTTGTATTGGGGCAGTCCTTTCTGCGGAGGCTTTCAATAGTGCTATAGAGCGGTTAGCTGATAAAATAAGTCCGGAAATTGACACTGACATCAAAGCTGTAAAGGATATGGCTGCAGGTGCAGTGTTGCTCTTTTCAATTATATCACTTGCGACAGGGCTTATAATATTAGGTCCGGAATTTTTCAATAAAATTTCGACTTTAATACAATAAACGAATAAGGTGAATGCAAAAAACTTTTAGCGTCCTTGCAATTTTGTAATGACAAGTCCATTTGGCGCTAATAAACAGCAAGTGAAGATTCGTTATAACTCATTCAGGCTGATCTCTTTTTCCTTGTCTTAGTTTTTCACTTAATCATTTAGTGCAAAAGGAACAATACTATTATCCCAAAAAGGATTTAAGCCCTTCAGGAATAATTTCGATCAAATACTACATTTAACAGCTTCCTTTAATCCAATAGTTGCACCGTTCCTCTTAAATCTAAAGTGCCGGATCCAGAAATTGTAATTGCTCTTTCATCACCATTCTGGAAATTATTTTGGAACAGCATATCCTCAAGAATTAGATTCCCTTCAACAAATATCGCACCTCCATTTACAGGCTCTTGTGTGTTTTTAAAAGCCATATCCCTTATCTCCATCGTATACCCTGACAGCAAGTGGAAAATGCGGGAATTGAATGTACCGGAAACTGTTGAGTTACTCACTCCAAGCCCTACCAAAGTCAAATCCTTATCAATGACTATTTCTCCAGTTGTGAGAAGAATTGGTTGCCCTGTTAGAGAAGGGGAAATTGTAATAACAGACCCCGGAGCTGCACAGGATATAATATCCCGTAATGAACCGGCTCCACTATCGTTTACATTTTTTACAATATTGGAATGAACTAATATAGTCTGGATCTGATTCGGTGCAGCATTTCCACAATTATCTACAAGACTCCAGGTACGCGTAATAATGTAGCTGCAATCACAAGAACCATTGGCGATATCATCAACATAGGTAGCCTGGGGTGAGGCGGTACAGTTGTCAGTTTCATTCGTCACATCACCTGTAATACCCGGGCTGGCATCGTATTCACACATTTCGTCAGCAAATATTAAAGTATCCGGAGGTCTGGTAAATGTAGGAACGCCCATATCACTTCCAGATATTACCATTTGCTGGCCGGTTAAGGCATTGTCACACTCGTCCAATACACTAAACGTATAAATTACTGCCCAGGAGCAATCCGTCCCAACGACCATTGTATTTGTTAGATTGATTATAATATCCTCACCGCAGTTATCACTATACCCTGCACCTGCAATCTCACTATCGAATGGATACGTGGCTATGGCTGCACTTTTACAGGCACTATTTCCTAATGATGTGCCTGGTGGGGATCCTGTAGGGGCCTGCTGATCACTTCCTGTATGGGTTATCGTTTTACCTGTCAGTGCATTTCCGCATACATCAATCACACTGTATGTATATATTAACACCCACCCACAATTATCACCAATCAAAAGCGTATCCGTTGGTATGACAGTGATAGGCTCACCACAATTATCTGAAAAGAAAGTGGCTGTATTAGCTGCATTAAACGGAACAGATGAAATTGCCATGGCGAAACATAAATTATTGCCAAAGGTTCCGTTTGGACCTGAACCTGTAGGCTTAGTCGAATCTACAATATTAATCGCGTGGACAGTCGAACTTGAGTTGCCACACTTGTCAGTAATGACATAGGTTCTGGTAATATTTATAGGACATGTGCCGGAGACTACCTGACTGTTCGTTAAAACAAGTTCACTATCGTCAGTACAAGAATCCAAAATCGCTACACCCAATGCCTCTAATTGAACAATGGTGGTTGCCGGTGGAGGCGCTGCACCGATTGAACATCCTTGAATATTAGAAACAGGAATCATCCCTGTTATGACAGGAGCAGTATTATCCACAACACTAATGGTTTCAAATGCTGTAGCGCTATTTCCGCATTCATCTGTCGCGGTCCAGGTGCGCGTGGTAGTATATGTGCCATCGCAAGATCCCGGTGTTGTTTCATCTTCAAAAACTAATGTAAATCCACTTCCACAATTATCCATTGCTGTAGCCACCGTAAAATCTGGCACCTCCGGACAATTAATAATGGAAGCAGCTGGTAGCGCTTCAATTACCGGAGCATCAACGTCAATAACATCAATAGTCTGTGATGTTGTTGAAGCATTTCCACAATCATCTGTAGCAGTCCATGTCCTGGTTACACTATATTCACCTGCACAATCTCCTGGCGTCGTCACATCATTATAGGTAAGTGTAAACGAACTACCACAGGCATCGGTTGCACTAGCCACTTCAAAATTCGGTAGAGATGGACAAGTAATCGTTGACGGTGCAGGTAAACTTGAAATGACCGGTGCTGAAGTATCTTTTACCGTAATCGTTTGTGATGCTGAAGAAAAATTGTCACAGTCATCCGTGGCCGTCCATGTTCTGACAACGGTATAGTATCCTGCACATGCCCCTGGTATTGTTTCGTCAGAAAACATAAGTGAAAATCCACTACCACATTCATCACTAGCAGTAGCTGTCGCAAATATTGGTGAAGCAGGACAATCAATTGTATCGATTGCAGGAAGCGGATCTATAATAGGTGCAGATTTATCCTGAACATGTATCGTCTGAGAAGCTGTTGAGCTATTGCCGCATCCGTCTATAACAGTCCATGTTCGGATAAGTGTATAGGCCCCATCGCATGCCCCAAAAATCATTTCTTCCTCAAAAGTTAAATCATAGGCACTGCCACAAGCATCAAGAATAGATGGTGAAGCAAAAACCGGAGCCTCCGGGCAGCTTATGGTATCTGTCAATGGCAGAGGTGCAATGACAGGCGCAATTGTATCAATCACATTTATTGTTTGTGCGTTTGTAGAACTATTCCCACAATCATCCGTAGCAGTCCATGTTCGGGTAACAACATACTCTCCTAAACAAGCGCCAGGTGTCGTAAAATCACTAAATACGAGCGAAAATGAACTGCCGCACTCATCGGTTGCAGTAGGTGTATCAAAATCCGGTAAAGATGGGCATGCAATTGTAGATAGTGCTGGTAGAGATGAAATCACAGGGGCGACAGTATCTATAACATTTATTGTTTGTGCCAATGTGGATTCATTGCCACATTCATCCAATGCCGTCCATGTCCTGGTCACACTATACGCACCTGCACATGCTCCAGGAGTTGTCACATCTGCGGATGTCAACGTGAAGGAACTACCACAGGCATCCGCAGCTGTAGCTATCGCAAATACTGGTGTAGCCGGACAACTTATCGTAGAAAGGCCTGGTAAAGGATCGATCACCGGAGCATCTGTATCTATTACATCTATTGTTTGGAATGATGTTGATGAATTTCCACATTCATCCGTTGCTAGCCAGGTACGTGTTACACTGTATTCTCCAGCGCATGTTCCAAGCGTTGTCACATCTGAATAAGTTAGTGTAAATGAGCTTCCACAAGCATCTGTTGCCGTGGCTACTTCGAACATCGGTACATCAGGACAATTAATTATTGTAAGTCCCGGTAGAGCATCTATCACTGGTGCATCTGTGTCAATGACATCTATCGTTTGTGATGCGGTGGACGAATTACCACAATCATCTGTGGCCGTCCAGGTCCGGGTCAAACTATATTCGCCTGCACAAGTGCCATTCGAGGTTACGTCTGCATAAGTAAGTGTAAAGGCACTTCCACAGGCATCCGTAGCAGTCGCTATTTCGAACATAGGAACACTCGGACAATTAATCGTTGTGAGCCCAGGCAGAGCATCTATCACTGGTGCATCCGTATCTATTACGTCTATCGTTTGTGATGCAGTGGACGAATTACCACAATCATCTGTGGCCGTCCAGGTTCGGGTTACGCTATATTCTCCTGCACATGCGCCATTGGTAGTCACGTCTGCATAGGTAAGCGTAAAGGCACTTCCACAGGCATCCGTAGCAGTCGCTAATTCAAACATTGGAACATCAGGACAATTTATTGTAGTAAGCCCCGGCAAGGCGTCTATCACTGGCGCATCTGTATCTATTACGTCTATCGTTTGGGATTTGGATGAGGAATTACCACAAGCATCTGTGGCCGTCCAGGTTCGGGTTACGCTATATTCTCCTGCACATGCGCCATTGGTAGTCACGTCATCAAACGTAAGCGTAAAGGCACTTCCACATTCATCCGTAGCTGTGGCTATCGCAAACACAGGTGTATCAGGGCAGTTGATTGTTGTAAGACCAGGAAGAGCATCAATCACTGGAGCTGTAACATCCTGAACATTTATTATCTGAGCGCTTGTCGAACTATTTCCACATGCATCTGTGGCCGTCCAGGTTCTCGTGACTGTATATTCTCCAGCGCAAGCCCCATTTGTAACGACATCACTTGATGTTAACGTAAATGCACTTCCACATGCATCTGTCGCAGAAGCTATTGCAAAAACAGGACTTAACGGACAATTGATGGTACTTTCTTCGGGCAACTCATCTATTATAGGTGCATCCGTATCTATGACATCAATTGTTTGTGATGTAGTGGACGAATTACCACAATCATCTGTCGCTGTCCATGTTCGAGTTACACTATATTCACCTGCACATGCCCCATTGCTAGTCACATCTGCATACGTTAGCGTAAAAGCACTTCCACACACATCCGTTGCCGTTGCTATTTCAAAGACGGGAGTATCAGGACAATTTATTGTTGTAAGACCAGGAAGTGCATCAATCACTGGAGCATCCGTATCGATAACATCTATTGTTTGGAAAGCAGTAGATGAATTACCACAATCATCTGTCGCCGTCCATGTTCGAGTTACGCTATATTCACCTGCACATGTCCCATTGCTAGTCACATCTGCATACGTTAGCGTAAAAGCACTTCCACACGCATCCGTTGCCGTTGCTATTTCAAAGACTGGTGTATCAGGACAATTGATTGTTGTAAGACCCGGAAGGGCATCTATTACTGGCGCATCCGTATCGATAACATCTATTGTTTGTGCAGCTGTAGATGAATTACCACAATCATCGGTTGCTGTCCAGGTGCGGGTAACGCTATATTCTCCTGCACATGCGCCATTGGTGGTCACATCCGCAAAAGTTAGTGTAAAGGCACTTCCACAAGCATCCGTCGCTGTTGCTATTTCAAAGATGGGTGTATCAGGACAATTTATTGTAGAAAGGGCAGGTAGTGGATTTATCACTGGAGCTATCGTATCTATCACATTTATCAATTGTGTTTTAGTGGAAGAATTTCCGCACATATCAGTTGCCGTCCAGGTGCGCGTAACAGCATACTCTCCAGCACAATCTCCATTGACAGTAGAATCATTAAATGATAATGTAGAACTTCCACAACCATCCGTTGCTGAAGGTGTGGTAAAAGAAGGCGTCGCCGGACAAGCAATGGTTGTAGGCATGGGTAAACTCGAAATTACTGGCGGCGTCGTATCCTGAACGATGACGATTTGCGTTGCCATTGACTCATTTCCACACGCATCAACTGCTGTCCAAGTCCTATGTACTTCATATTCTGCCGGGCAGTCTCCTGGCACGACCATATCACTTGATGAAAGTGTGAACGGATATCCACAACCATCGGAAGCACTAACTGAAAAAGATGGAAATGAAGGACAATGAATAGTTTTAACAGGAGGCAAGAGAGTAATGACGGGAGGTGTCGTATCCTGAACACTGATTGTTTGAGTTGCAGTTGCACTATTGCCACAATCATCTGTTGCCGTCCATGTTCTGGTGATACTGTACTCTCCTGAACAGCTACCGGGTGTATTTATATCACTAAAAATTAAGTCAAAATCACTTCCACAGGCATCTGTTGCTGTTGCTGTATTAAAAACTGGTGTTTGTGGACAATGAATGGTTGATGGAGAAGGAAGTGGATCGATGACAGGTGCTGAAATATCCTGTACAGTAATAACCTGAGATGCAGTGGAGCTATTCCCGCAATCGTCTGTTGCTGTCCAAGTTCTCGTGATACTGTAAGAACCTGCACATGCTCCGGGGGTATTCACCTCTATAAATGATAAAGTAAAATTACTTCCACATTCATCTACAGCAACGGCTGCCTCAAAAACTGGAGTAGCCGGACAATTTATAACTGAAGGAGCAGGTAAAGATTCGATCACTGGTGCTGAGATATCCTCTACAGTAATAACTTGTGATGCTGTAGCGCTATTCCCACAATCATCTGTCACTATCCATGTCCTGGTGACACTATAAGAACCAGCACATAATCCAGGGACAGTAACATCATTGTAAGTAATATCAGGTGAAGTATCACATGCATCTGTAGCCGTAGCCACATCAAAAACTGGAGTAGCCGGACAATTTATTACAGAAGCATCCGGCAATGGATCGATAACAGGGGCCGTAGAATCATCTACATTTATTACTTGTGTGACTGTTGTACTATTTAAACAAATGTCTGTCACTACATACGTTCTGGTTACTACAATCGGACATGTGCCAAAAGGTGAGTCTGAACTTGTCACAACAAGTGCTGCATCCAAGGTACAAGCATCACTGATCGTCAAGCCTAAGCCTTCAAGTTCTGCTATTGATGTAACTGCTGCTGTAGCATCGCCTGCTGCACATCCTTCAACCGTTGTCTCTGTGATTGATCCTGTAATTGATGGTGCTGTTGAATCATCTACGTTTATTATTTGTATTGTTGTCGTGCTATTAGAACAAGCTTCAGTCACCACATAAGTTCTGGTCACTACGATCGGACATGTTCCCACTGGTGAATCTGAACTAGTCACAACAAGTGCTGCATCCAATGTGCAAGCATCACTGATCATCAAACCTAAACCTTCAAGTTCTGCTACAGAAGTTACTGCTGTTGTAACATCGCCTGCTACACATCCTTCTACTGTTGTTTCTGTAATCGATCCTGTAATCGAAGGTGCTGTTGAATCTTCTACGTTTATTATCTGTGTCGCTGTCGTGCTATTTGAACAAGCATCGGTCACTACATACGTTCTGGTCACTACAATCGGACAGGTGCCAACCGGTACATCTGAACTGGTCACCACCAGGGCTGCATCTAATGTGCATGCATCACTGATAGTCAAGCCTAAGCCTTCCAATTCGGAAACAGAAGTCACCGCTGCTGTAGCATCGCCTGCCACACATCCCTCAACTGTAGTTTCTGTGATGGATCCTGAAATCGAAGGTGCTGTTGAATCATCTACGTTTATTATCTGTGTCGCTGTCGTACTATTAGAACATGCATCCGTCACTACATATGTTCTGGTCACTACAATCGGACATGTTCCTACAGGTGAGTCTGAACTGGCCACAACCAGGGCTGCATCTAATGTACAAGCATCACTGATCGTCAATCCTAAGCCTTCAAGTTCTGCTACCGAAGTAACTGCTGTTGTAGCATCGCCTGCCACACATCCTTCTACAGTTGTCTCAGTGATAGATCCTGTGATGGATGGAGCTGTTGAATCATCTACGTTTATTATCTGCGTCGCTGTCGTGCTATTTGAACAAGCATCGGTCACTACATACGTTCTGGTCACTACTATCGGACAGGTGCCAACAGGTACATCTGAACTGGTCACTACAAGTGCTGCATCTAACGTACAAGCATCACTGATAGTCAATCCTAATCCCTCAAGTTCTGCTACAGATGTAACTGCTGCTGTAGCATCTCCTGCGACACAACCCTCTACTGTAGTCTCCGTAATGGATCCTGTAATCGAAGGTGCTGTTGAATCATCTACATTTATTATTTGTGTTGCAGTCGTGCTATTTGAACAAGCATCTGTCACTACATACGTTCTGGTCACTACAATCGGACATGTGCCCACTGGTTCATCTGAACTGGTCACCACCAGGGCTGCATCTAATGTACAAGCATCACTGATCATCAAACCTAATCCTTCAAGTTCTGCTACGGAGGTAACTGCTGTTGTCGCATCGCCTGCTACACATCCTTCTACTGTCGTCTCTATGATAGATCCTGAAATAGATGGTGCTGTCGAATCGTCTACGTTTATTATCTGCGTGGCTGTCGTGCTATTCGAACAAGCATCAGTCACTACATACGTTCTGGTCACAACAATCGGACAGGTGCCAACAGGTGAATCTGAACTGGTCACAACCAGGGCTGCATCCAATGTACAAGCATCACTAATATCTAAGCCTAATCCTTCAAGCTCTGCTACAGAAGTAACTTCTGTAGTAGCATCGCCTGCTACACAGCCTTCTACTGTAGTTTCTGTGATGGATCCTGTAATAGAAGGGGCTGTTGAATCATCTACGTTTATTATCTGTGTCGCTGTGGTGCTATTAGAACAAGCATCGGTCACAACATACGTTCTGGTTACAACAATCGGACAAGTGCCAACAGGTGAATCTGAACTGGTCACAACCAGGGCTGCATCCAATGTACAAGCATCACTAATATCTAAGCCTAATCCTTCAAGCTCTGCTACAGAAGTAACTGCTGTTGTAGCATCGCCTGCTACACAGCCTTCTACTGTAGTTTCTGTGATGGATCCTGTGATGGCTGGAGCTGTTGAATCATCTACGTTTATTATCTGCGTCGCTGTCGTACTATTAGAACAAGCATCGGTCACTACATACGTTCTGGTTACAACAATTGGACATGTTCCTACAGGTGAGTCTGAACTTGTCACTACAAGTGCTGCATCT
>JBBKWA010000125.1:0-7587 GCA_037968695.1 Saprospiraceae bacterium | reverse complement strand
GGCGGTGGTGGTGGCGGTGGATTCAGCGGCGGCGGTAGCGGCGGCGGGGGTGGCGGAAGCTGGTAAATTTTTTCCCGTAATATTGCATCTTATTACTTTTTTTGTTTTAACCATGAAAGCTTGACTTTTTCAGGCTTTCCAGATTTCAAATTATATGTCCATGTCAACAAATGATCACAAAGTGGCCGTTATCGGCGCAGGTACGATGGGAAATGGGATAACGCATGTCTTTGCTCAGTTTGGTTATTCCGTTACAATGATTGATATTTCTTCTGAAGCACTGGCGAAAGGCCTGGCAACCATAACGAAAAATTTGGATCGTATGGTGGCAAAAGAGCGAATCTCAACGGCAGATAAAAAAGAAACGCTAAGTAGGATTCAGACATCAACCGATATGATTACGGCTGTAAAAGATGCTACACTTGTCATCGAAGCAGCAACCGAGAATGTTGATTTAAAGTTGAAAATATTCAAAACATTGAGTGAGGCATGTAGTGCTGATGCTATTCTGGCTTCCAATACAAGTTCTATATCAATCACAAAGATTGCTGCAGTAGTCAATAAGCCCGAACGTGTGATTGGGATGCACTTCATGAATCCCGTTCCGGTCATGAAACTGGTAGAGATCATTCGCGGATACAGTACATCTGATGAAGTCACAGAAACAGTCAATGCCTTATCAAAGAGTTTAAACAAAATTCCTGTAACGGTAAATGATTACCCGGGCTTTGTGGCCAACAGAATTTTGATACCAATGATTAACGAAGCGATTATCGCTTTATGGGAAGGTGTTGCCGGTGTGGAAGAAATTGATAGTGTCATGAAACTCGGTATGGCGCATCCAATGGGGCCATTACAACTTGCTGATTTTATTGGACTGGATGTTGTCCTGGCGATTACAAAGGTGCTGCAGGATGGTTACGGCCAACCTAAGTATGCACCATGCCCATTGTTAGTGAACATGGTGCAGGCCGGAAAGCTTGGTGTGAAATCAGGAGAAGGATTTTATCTGTATGCGCCTGGCGCTAAAGAACTTGTTGTTAGTTCGAGCTTCAAATAATATTTAGGATCTAATATAGCCAACATAGGTGGAGCAAGGTAGGGACATGAGTTTAGTTTAGAGCCGTCACCTACGATGACATAGTTTAGGAAAGTTTAGTTTTTTGATCTTACAAACCTTTGCTCACCACCACTGGGCCGATGCACGGAGTTTGCTCCTGCATCATCTTCCGCTCAGCGGAAACCACAAGTCTCCTTTTGAAAACAAGTCGTTGAGCATCTGCCTGAGGCGGACAAGCTCTCCAACAACGGCTTTTCCGACAGACCCAAGGAGATGTCTAACACGTACGGACAGAATCATGTCGCCACCTAGCGCCGTAGGTGCTGCTCCCGATTCCCGATGGATCGGGACGGGAGGTAGCACTGACGCGAACAGAAATCTCTTCAAGCACTGTAAGTGCGACACCTCTGTCGTTATTGATTAACGCTGTTTCATAAAAAAGTATATAAAATAAAAAAAATCCTTTGCCGTATAACGACAAAGGATTTTTTATTTGCTTTTTTAAAGCGTTGATTTTATTGCACTACAGTTTAACAATCTTTTTTGTTGCGGATTTATTTCCTTTTCGCACAACGATAAAGTAAAGTCCTGAAGGATATGCGTCCATTTGATCAAACCGGACTTCAGACATAGTATGTCCATCCACATAGACCTTCTTATTAATCAATGGTTGTCCCTGAATAGAATAGATAGTTACGGTATGATCTCCAGGTTCCAATGATTGCAATCGAACGAATACTTTGTCCGTAACAGGATTTGGATAGACATCGAAAGCAGCAAGTAATGGATCGATATATGTAACGGCTACATCACAATCTGTTTCCAGGATATAGTTGGTCTTGTAGCTTGTTGTATCTGCAAGACAAACCGTCCTGACTTGCACTTCATAGGATTTGCACTTTTCTAAATCATTTAAGACCACCGTCGTGTCCACTGTTGCTTTTTCTGTGTATTCCATTGTTCCTACTTCTCTCCAGCGATAGGTATAGGCAATAGAGCCGACAGCTTTAGGCCAATACATAAAGGCACTGTTGAATGTAATGCCATCGAAAATCACCGTGTCCACTTCAGGACATCCTCCAGGCATACCCGTGATGACAATGCAATAATCTTCTATTTCACCAAATGCTATGTCTCCACAAACCTCCTGGTCAACAGGATTAAAAGTGCTTGAAAAAGCCATGTTGACACGCATTCTGGTAGAGCCAGTAAATGCTGTGGCTGGAATTTGTAACTGGGTACTGATCGATTCGTTATTTGACTGAAGAAGCGAATCCAAAAGAAGTTCATTTTCACCAAACATTCCGTCCTGGTTGAGATCAATCCAAATCTTGAATCTTTCGTTGAAAGCACCTCCCAGACCAAAACCCGGACGTAGCCATACATCATAAGTATCGCCAGCGCGGTATTTTGGTTTAAAGTCTTCAAATAAAGCATAGCCTCCATTATTGCCAGAGTGATTGACAAGTGAACCAACGATTAATGAATCAATAAATTCATCTGACGAATCGTCTGAATCTGTTTCACAATAACTTAAGTCAATACAGTTACCACAACCAGTGGTTCTGATAATAATACTTTCTGAAAAATTCGATGAAGCGGTATCGCAATCAGTCTGCAGCCGAACTTCATAATAGGTGCAAGCGTCAAGATCATCTAAAATGATCATCGCATCCGGTGAGACAACTTCTGCCCATGGTGCACTAGTATCAGGACGCCATTGAATCAGATAAAATTCAGCCGCTAATACTTCATTCCAGAATACACTTGCGGAGCTCTCATCTGTAAAAGCTGTAATGCCTGCTGGGATTTCACAGCAACCAAGCGTTTCAAAATTCAAATTGGTGACGAAACCAGTTGAGGTATCCGCACAAATAGATTCAAATTCGATTTCATATTCACTGCAACCAACAAGATCAGTTAAAACCAATGGCTGAATAATATCAAATAAAGTATCCCAGTCCGTAGCGGTCACAAGCTTGTAGCGTGCATTGATGGCATCAGGATCTTCTAAAGTACTCCAGGTAAGGGTGGCTTCCGTAATGGATTCCAAGGCGACCTGGATATTAAATGCAATCGGGCAATCCGAGCATAAAGTCATCATGAGATCCATACTATTCCCCACATTGAGATTGCCGGCGTAAACCATTTCACCATCCAGTTTCGGGACGTGTTCCACACCAAGGAACATGAGATCCCTGATGAATAATGCAGCGGCAGAAGGATCACTGTGAATCAATTCCGCAAACCCTGCACAAGGCGCTGAATAGAGTAGTGCCACTACTCCAGCTGTCGTAGGAGATGCAAAGGAAGTACCACTTGTTGTGCCATAACCATTATTTCTGCGCGTCGTCAGCACATCTTCCCCCGGCGCGCCAAAATCAACCTGCGTAAGCCCATAAGCAGAAAATGTACGTTCATTGTTGTGGTTGAGTGCGGTCACACTAAATAAATATTCACTTGGACATCCGGTAGGAAGATCGCCAACAGCATCTATATCGATGTTCAGATTGGCTGTTGCTCCGGCGCTTAAGATCCCGTGAACACCAAGCGTATCATAAAATGCACACCATAATGGGGCATTCGCGGGTTGGCCAAAATCAATTCCCCAGGAACTGTTCGTGGCGACAACAAAAGCACCTTTTTCGCCATTGGATTCATTGTATTGTATGCGCTGCTCAAGCGCATAAGCATAAGAAGCAAGCGCCGTAGATTCTGGAGAGCCCCCGCGGATAATCATCATTTTGACGTTCCAGTTTACACCGGTCACACCACGGCCGTTATTCCCAACAGCACCGATCATTCCGGCAACCTGCAAGCCATGATTTTGTCCCCATACTTCAGGGGTATTGCTATACGCATTCCAGCCATAGATATCATCGATGTATCCATTGCCGTCATCATCAATACCATTGTCTTCTATTTCATTGTAATTTCTCCAGGCATTGGCAGCGATATCATCATGGTTATAGTCCATTCCATCATCAATAATCGCTACTACGATCGTGTCCCCCGCTGCCGTTAAACCACCGGTGGTAGTATCCCAGGCGCGATCTGCCCCTATATCAGCATTTGAGGTGCCACCCGTCTGTCCTGTATTATGCCATTGCCATTGATTTATAAATTCCGGATCATCGGGTACGACACGCAGCTGAGGAATATGGTCATACTGTGCTATGCGGATACCATCTGCATAACGCAATTGATCCAGTAATTCGCCCTCATGCACCAGGGCATGGTCAAATTGAACAAGATAAATACCCAATCGACTGGAAATGACTCTGTCAAGTGTCAGTGGGGCCGCTAGCCGGGATGAATTTTGGTCCAATACACGCTCTATTTTGGTGTCTTTTTCTAATTGGATCAACATGTACCCTAGCCGGTGGTCCAGTTTTTGAGCATTTATTGGTGCAAATCCTGAAAGGAAACAAAATACAAGGAGAAGAATAATTCGCATAAGTGTAGTTCAGATGAATTGGTTAAATGATCGGCGATGAAGAGTAAAAATAGAAACTATCGGATACTCTATAGCAGTTTTCTTTGCGATTGTCCTATTCTTCTCAAAACAAGCTTTTTTTCCAGAATGCAATGAATTCAGATCAATAAACATTAAGGAATAGGCAAAAATGGCAAATTTTACATATTATTTTTTATTATAATGTATAATTAGCTGTAAAGTATATATATTTACATGATATAATAGTTTAATATAAACTGCGATGAAGAAAATTCTCCTATTGTTGACCCTTTTCATAGTATCCGGATTCTATACTATCGGGCACAATCAATCCGGCGATCCGAAAGCCAAAACAGAAAATCAACGCCAGGCCAGCTTTACGTTGGTAGATCAGGCAACGAAGCAACCGGTGCCAAATACAGCCATTTATGATATGAATGGGAAGGAACTGGGCAAAAGCGATATGAAAGGGGCCGTTTCCATCATGGTGCCATCTTCGACCAAGGATACATACACCATCATGGTCAATGGGTTCAAGCCTGTAGAGATCAATGTACGCTATGCGTCCAAAAAGGCGTCTTCTTATGAAGTGCTGCTTTCAGCAAGCGCAATGTGGCAGGAAGAAGCAAGCGCAATGCAACACGAAAACCTAGGCGAAATGCAGCGGGAAGAAGTAACCGCTGCGCAGCAGGAAAAAGTAAAAGTGTATGTCAAGCAAGATCCGGAGACATATGTAAAAGAAGTTAAGCCCAAAAAGGAGGAATTAGAACTGGTTTTTGCTGTTCAACTTTCAGCATCATCAAGACCGGTCACGGATATGAAGGCACTCAGTTCATGGGAGCAACTTGGCCCTCTATACGTCTACACTGAAAATGGGCTCTACAAAGTTAGGGTTGGCCCATATGATACACAGGATCAGGCTAAACAAGTCCTGTTGAAAGCCAAGCAAAAAGGAAGGAAAGATGCTTTTATCGTTATTCAGGAAGGTCTCGAAGGCTATGAACCACTGGGATACGTGAAATATGTAGAGCCAATGGTAATCGATGAGAAGTTTATCGTTTCAGGACGTGAACCTCAAGTGACGACCCCGAAAGAAACAGCCGTACCCGAGGCAATGGATATGGGTAAAGCAGTGGTAGAATATAAGGTCAGACTGGCCTCCTATCTCAAACCAGGTGGTTTTAACACGAAGGATATAGATAAATATGGTCCTCTAGAATCTTACCGAAAAGGCGAATGGACGATCATGTTGATCGGTGGATTCAAGACGGTAGAGGATGCTAAACGCGTGCGTAAAGCAGTCATCGCTAAAGGATATTCAGACGCTATGGTCGTTGCTGACAGAGGAGGCGTGCTGGAAGATGTAGACTAATAACAAACCGATTTGAGTAAGAATCGGATTCTGGTTTTTTTAAGCATTAGTATAATGCCATGAAATGGATTTGCCGGTACGCTCCGGCAAATCTATTTTTACATTATGGCTACCCCATTATTAAGTATAGAACAATTGACGCTGGAAACAGATGCCAGACCTATTGTCGCTAACTTATCCTTCGAAATCAGTGCTGGAGAGATTGTCGCCCTTACCGGTAAATCAGGTAGTGGGAAAACAAGTATTGCCACGGCTATTCTTTCCCTATTGCCGATAGGTGTTAAGATGACATCCGGGACTATAAAATGGTTGGGCAATAAGCCAGAGGAGATGTCACTCCCAAAGGATCAGGCGAAATGGCATAAGCTGCGGGGAAGCCATATCGGATTTACTCTACAGGATGTTTATGGTGCGTTCAATCCAGTGAGGAAGATGGGCGATCAAATGGAGGCGATCATCAAGGAACGCGTCCAGCGTACAGACTTCAATATCCTCCATGAGCTTCACATCAAAATGGAAGAAGTAGGGTTGCATGATATCAATCGCCTGCTGACGTCCTATCCGCATGAACTTTCAGGAGGACAGTTACAACGCTGCCAAATCGCTATGGCCATCGTGATAAGACCCGAACTCTTGATTGTTGATGAACCTACTTCTGCAGTGGATAAAATCAATCAGGCAGAACTGCTGCATGTCTTTACGATGATCCGATCGAAATACAATATGGCGATATTATGCATAACGCATGAACAAGATGTCGTTCGGCAAATTGCAAGCCGGGAAATTCAATTAGAAACGGTGGATAAAAGTATTGTGATCGACCTTACCAAATCAACGTTTAGCAAAAAAGAGGTCAATGATGCACCAGTAATACTGGAAACAAAAGGATTAGTATACAAACATGCTTTTGGCGGCATGAGCTACAAGCAAGGGGCAACCATTGGTGAAATTGATTTAGGAATTCACCCGGGACATTGCATAGGCATAGTTGGAGAATCAGGAAGTGGAAAGTCTACCCTTGCTCAACTTTTAGTTGGCATGTATGCCCCATTAAAAGGCGATGTTTTTTTACATGGTGTGGCCATTGATTTTCAAAAGGCCAGTGACGTATATCAACTGCGATCAAAAGTGCAGTTAGTCATGCAGGATGGGCGAGGATCACTGCACCCTCATCTCCCTATTCGGGACATACTTGTAGAAGTTGGTCAGATTCGAAAAAAAGCTAATCCTGATTTTAAAATAAATATAGTGGAAAGCATGAACGAAGTAGGGCTTTCAGAAGATATCCTGGATAGGATGCCGGGCCAGCTTTCCGGGGGAGAGTGTCTACGTGTAAGTATCGCCCGCGCCCTGATAGTCAATCCGGAAGTATTGATTTGCGATGAGTCTACATCATCTCTTGATCCAAAGACAACGTTAGGTGTTTTGCAGCTCCTTAACCAGTTAAGGGAACAAAAAGGGCTTGCGTTAATTTTTATTTCTCACGATCAGACATTGATCCGCCAAATGGCCGATTATATTGTGGTGTTGGCTGATGGACAGGTGATTGAAAGTGGGAAGGCAACGGATATCTTAAATCGACCGACACACCCGACCACAAAAAGAATATTTGCTCCACCTGCAACCCCTGAGGAATAATTCGCGTCTTTCTATTGTCTGGTTTTGTCCGAAACAAGCTATTTCAAAGGGTAAAAGCTT
>JBBKWA010000124.1:0-24385 GCA_037968695.1 Saprospiraceae bacterium | reverse complement strand
GATGACATAGCTCCCCTGCTTCAGCCTTTAAATGAAACCTGGGGTGGTGGTGATGCCGATGTTGTATTTCTTGAATTGTCTGATGACGTAGCTGATACCGATGCGCTTTTATTTGCTTTTCAGGAAGAGTACAATCACACGTTTATAGGGGTCAGCAATGAAGGCGGTAGCGTTGATGCTGTAGCACCATACCAGGATGGCACTTTTGGCGTTTGGGAAGGCAATCCAACATTTGCTGTCATCGCTCCTAATGGTACGGTTCAGTACAACATCAAAGGAGCGTCAAACGCAGAAACAATTCAGTTGCTTGATGCTGCTATTAGTGCCACAGGTGCTACACAGCCGATGCCACTTACTATGGCACCTGATTTTTCTGTTGTGGATATACAGGCGCAGGCACATGATCTCTATGCAGATTATTTAAATCAGGGAAAAACAATTTTATTGGAAGTCTTTTATACTACTTGCCCTCCTTGCAATTCGATTGCTCCACTTCTTGAGCCCTTATATGAAGAATGGGGATCAGGTGATTACGATGTTGAATTCTTCTCCATGACGGATAAAAATTCGGATACAGATCCATTAGTAGCGACTTATCATACAAATCATGGCAGCAGCTTCAAAGCGATCAGCAGAGATGGCGGAAGTCTTGATGCCGTACAACCTTATAAAAATGGTTCATTTGGGCCATGGTCCGGCACACCGTTATTTGTCGTGATTGCGCCTGATGGAAGCGTTGAATATGATGTCTCAGGGGGAAACAACCAAGCGACAATAGACGCTATTGATGCAGCGCTTGCTGCCACTGGTGCTGTCAAACCTAATCAGGGAGAGAATCCTGTTTTTATGTTTGGTCAAGTTCAATTTTTTGATGGTAGCGCAGGTGTTGGAAATGCCTATGTTCAAATAATTGATGGTCAAGGGGCGATCATCTTCGAAGACACAAGTACAATGGATGGTAGCTTTACTTTAGAGGTACTCTTAAGTGAAGTTCAACCTGACTGGGAAGTGAAGGTGGTCAAAAATGGTCCTGCAATTAATGGCGTTTCCGTTTTGGATTTGGTTAAAATCCAGAAGCATCTCCTTTTTGTAGAACCAATGAATAGTCCGCTTGCTAAACTCGCATCGGATGCAAACAGCTCGGGCACAATTTCAGCTTTGGACATGGTGACGCTTACTAAATTGCTACTTGGTCTCACCTCTGAATTTCCCAATGGTCAATCATGGATTGTCATTCCTGCGGATACTGATTTCGGGGCACCTAATCAGCATCCACCGGTTATCCCAAGTTATTCAATACCCGTACAAGCTATTTTAGATGGTGTGCGCCAACCTGTTTTTACAGCTATTAAAAAAGGTGATCCGCAGGGAAATGCGAATCCGGGTTAAGCGGATTTATAAAATTGATAATAACGACTAACTAATATAAAAAAGGAGATCGCTTAAACACCGATCTCCTTTTTTTCATCATTCTATTCTACAGGTCAGTTCATTCTTGCATCCCAACTTTGAATGTTATTATTTCCTATTCCCGCATTTTTATTTATAAATTATCGCTGACTATAAATGGCAGAATATTGAAGGAGACTACAAAGAGAAGTCGTTATCTAATGCATCCTTTTTAACGACAAGGCAATGTTAACAAGACTGAAATGTGTTTATGCTATGTTGGTGCTTATCCACTGCTTGCCCTTGTTGCATATGCCTCAGCGCTCAAGTGCAACGAATAGACTAACCGGCACAATTAGACCTCGAATATCTTTCTCTGAATGCGTTGGCTTGTAAGAGGTGGAATGGTTGAAGGGGTATTATCGTGTGTTCTTTTTTTAAACTTTCTCTGGTTTTCTTTCCACGAAAAACATTTCAATAGCTCCTTTACCTTTCACCGCAATCTTACCGCGTCCCTCAAAGACAAATTCAGGGTATTCTTTAATTAGCGCATAGGTGGCCTGACTGATATTCACTTTACCTGCTTCCCCGGAACTCTCCATACGGTTGGCCGTGTTTACTGTATCTCCCCAAAGGTCGTATTGAAATTTCTTCACACCAACGATACCTGCAACAACAGGGCCTGTGTGAATGCCCACCCGCATTTCAAATGACGGCAATCCCCTATTGTCCATTTCGGCTTTACGCTTTGAAATAATCTCGAGCATGTCCAAAGCAGCCAATACTGTATGCTTCACGGAATTAAGGGCAGGTACGGGGAGACCACCTGCAGCCATATAAGCATCGCCAATGGTCTTGATCTTTTCAATTCCATACATGCTGCAGATATTATCAAATGCCTCGAAACAAATATTGATCTCTTCTACCAGTTCTTTTGCGCTTAGTTTCTCGGCGGTTTGGGTGAACTCCTTGAAGTCGGTAAACAGAATAGAAACCAAGTCGTACTCATGGGCATCGGCACGGCCTTTTTCTTTGAGTTCTTCGGCAATCTCCGCAGGAAGGATGTTGAGCAACAGGTTTTCTGAACGGTCGCGTTCTTTTTCAATTGCCGTCTTTGATTTACGGATATAACGCACACGGCTATAAAGACCGGCCGCCAAAAAGATGAAGAAAACACCTCCTGCTGTGGCCATGTTCCGCTTCTTGCTTTCAGAGGATAGTAGCTGATTATTTTCCATTTTCATTCTCAACTTCTCTTCCTCTTGTTTGAGACTATCGGCCAGCATTTGTGTTTGAAATTCCATACGCTCCAGTTGTTTGGCAGTTTCCTCTGTCTGGAGACTGTCATTCATGACCTGCATATATTCGTAATATTCAAGGGCTTTGTTGGTGTTGCCAATGGCTTTGTAGGCATCATAAAGGCATTTGCAGGCGGCTTTCTGGTTTGAAAAGGTTGCGATCTCATTGGCCATTTGCAATCCTTTTTGACATTCTATAATGGCTTTTTGGTAATTCCCCTGACTCCCGTAAATACTTCCAATGTCATTCAGGCAATTTACGATTCCGTTTTTATCTCCGATTTCTTTATAGGTCAACAGGCTCCTTTGGTAGTATTCCAGCGCTTTGGGATAATCACCTTCGTTTTTGGCCGTCATACCAAGATTAATCATGCAATCAGCGATACCTTTTTTGTCTCCAATTTCCTCATAGATTGCAAGACTTTTTTGGTGATATTCCCTTGATTTCAGGAAATCGCCTACATCCTTATAGCTATTTCCAATATTCGTCAGGCAGTCGGCAATCGCTTTTTTATCCCCACTTTCCTCATATATTTTTAAGCTTTTTTGAAAATATTCCAGCGCTTTGGACTTGTCCTTGTGTTTCACATAAATAATCCCGATATTATTGAGGACGTCTGCGGCTCCCATTTTATTGCCGATTTCCTCATAGATCTTTAAGCTTCTTTGGTAATAGACCAGTGCTTTGGGGTATTGGTCCTGATTGTAGTAGATAAGTCCGATATTATTGAGGGAGCCGGCAACTCTTTTTTTATCTCCCATTTCCTCCCTGATCGTCAAGACCCTATGGTAATATTCCAGTGCTTTGGGATAATCTCCTCTTAACCGAAATGAAATGCCCTGGATATTTAAGGCATATCCCATAAATATTTTTATGTCCCTGGCATTAGCAAAGTCATACTCCAACTGAGCAAAATAAAAAGCGGAATCGGGTTGGCTGTACAAATAAACATCCCATATCATTTTATCCAGCGCTTCCAGACGGCTGGTGTCGGGCTGCGTGTTGTCATTCCAAACGCCCCATAAGGAATCGGCGTTGACTTGAGCGAACGATGAGCAACTCATCACGATGAAAATGCAAAGGGAAATAGCTTTATTCATAACATTCCTCTTTTACAAATAGCAAACAACAACTAAATATACTCAATCCTATAATTACAAGTGACTTGATTTTCAGCCCTGCTTTATTGGGTTTTTGGATAGATCCATTGCGTATAGCCAACTCTTGCATTTTCCATAAATCCCCGCTTAGTCGTTTTATAAATCCCAGCCCTGAATGGGGAATTGAAAGCAGTTTATCTTGGATCAATTTCCTGCATATATCCGAGGATTATGCCACCAAATGATTTTAAATAAAAGAGGAGATCAACGTCAGACGTGATCTCCTTTTTTGTATCATTTTACACTTCAGGTCAGTTCATTCTTGCATCCCAACTTTGGATGTTACCATTACCTATTCATGCATTTTTATTAATAAATCATCCCTGATTATAAATGGGCAAATACCAAGGAAGCCTACATTCCCCGGGACTCAATCCACACTTTTCAAAAGGACGATCTCTTGCTGCAGCGTGGACACTGCGGACTGAAGCTCGAGAATCAATTGCTGTTGCTCCTGCATAGCCTTGACAAGGGGGACCACAAATTCTGCATACCGCAATCCGTAGACATCTTTGTCATTTTTTGGCTTGTCCACACCACTGAAGTCGTAGCCTATTTCCACGGCAGCCTCCTCGACTTCCTGTGCCAGAAAACCAGAGAACCGGATTTGTTCGATATCGTATTTGCCCTCACAGTCTTCAACTGCTGTTTCATTGTAGTTTGATGCTTTCCAACGGTCATATTCATCCACGCTGAAGGTATACGTGACTGGTCGAAGTCGTTGGATGAAGTCCAGCCCTTGCACTTCATCATCACGGATATTTTGCTTAAAGCGTTGATCGCTGATGGCCGTCCAAACGACCTGGCCGCCAATACTGGTTACAGAGCCATTACCGATACGCGCCATATTACTTGCGTTTGGATCAGCATCATAGCCTACGCCTGTGCTATTGGTATAGTCTCCACCGTTGGAATGAGCGCTGTAGCCTACTGCGGTGTTATTACCACCTGTAGTACCATTTTCCAGTGCGAAGGCTCCTAAAGCGGTGTTGTTGGCACCAGATGTATTTGCTCGAAGCGCTACTGTTCCTATCGCCGTATTGCGATTACCATTGTTGTTGTACATGGCTTCAAAACCCATAGCCGTGTTGTAAATACTTGTTGATGTGTTATACAACGTCCGATAGCCGTAAGCGGTGTTACCCTCACCAGTTGTATTTAGTCGCAGGGATTGAAAGCCAATACCAGAATTGAAATTTCCTGTATTATTGGATGCTGTTGTTGAACCCCTCAGCGCTTCATATCCGATGGCAATATTGCTGTTGTCGAAACCACTCGTCGTATTGTTGGCGTAGCGCATGGCGAAGGCACCGATAGCGACTGCCTTGGCACCTGCTTTATTCTCCCGAAGAGCCATATGTCCTATGGCGGTGTTGTTGCTTGCGGTGGTATTGGCGAATAGCGCTATATATCCTATGGCAGTGTTTGAAGATCCTGTAGTGTTGGCCGAAAGGGCTGAATTTCCCATGGAGGTGTTTGATGATCCTGTAGTGTTGGCAAAAAGGGATACCGATCCAAAGGCCGTGTTGGAATCTCCATCTATGTTGGTATAAAGCGCCTGATACCCATTGGCTGTGTTGAAGGCTCCAGTGGTATTGGAATAAAGTGCCTGGAACCCATTAGCAGTATTTTCTGTGCCCGAAGTATTATTGGTTAATGTTTGATACCCTATTGATGTGTTCCAATTTCCAGTATTTGCGGACGCGTTTGTGGAACCTCTCAGCGCTTCATATCCGATGGCAGTATTTCTATTGTCGAAAGCACTCGTTGTATTGTTAGCATAGCGCATGGCGGATGCACCGATGGCGACCGCCTTGGCACCTGCTTTATTGTCATGAAGCGCCATGTGCCCTAAAGCGGTGTTGTAGTTTGCGATGGTGTTGGCGAAAAGGGCTTCATGTCCATTGGCGGTGTTCCATGATCCAGTTGTGTTGGCCGAAAGAGCTGCATTTCCCATGGCGGTGTTGAAGGATCCAGAGGTGTTGAAATAAACTGCCTGGTACCCATTGGCCGTGTTAAAGTTTCCATCGATGTTGGAATAAAGGGCTCCATGTCCATTAGCGGTGTTCCATGATCCTGTCGTGTTGTTGGTACCTGTGCTGTTTCCAAGAAAGACATTAAAACGATCCGATAATAGATTAGTATTGATTCCGGAATCTTCCCCAAGGAAGACATTCCTTCCTGAGTTTTTCACTACCAATCGTGGCCCATCCATCACAAAATGCTCCGTGCCGTCAAGTTCAAAACGGATCTTGTTTTCATTGGCAAATTTTTCTACCATTACTTTTGTATTACCGTCGGCATCAGTGATCTCATCGGCATTGCCGGCACTAGCTTGATTTTGCCAGGACAGGATACCGCTACCATCGGTTTGAAGGACTTGGCCTACGGTACCGTCGATGGTGGGAAATGAAAAGGCGTTATTGATATTGAGAGTACCATTGATGCGCAGCTGGCTGTATTCAAAATCCCCGTAGATGAGTGCCTCAGTGGCATTTACACCCGAGTTTGCAATGCAGAGTTTATTACTTCCTGTCTCGCCATACCCCGCCCTATAGCCCAGAAAGACATTGCCGTGCCCCGTGCTATTAGATTCTCCTGCCGCCCATCCGATCGCGGTATTGAAATTGCCGGAGGTAATATTCAAGAGCGTAGAATGTCCGACAGCTGTGTTATTGGTTCCACTCACATTATACGTGAGGGCCGACAAACCAAGCGCTGTGTTTTTGTCCCCTTCGTTGAGTGCCAGAGCACCAAATCCAATTGCCGTATTCTCTGATCCATCAGCACCGAGTCCCATAGCATTTACTCCGAGCGCTGTATTATAAATACCATCCGAGTTATAGGTAAGCACATTATAGCCAATCCCAATGTTATTACTGCCGTAACAAAAGTGACCAGCATCCTGACCTACGAATACATTTCGACGGTCTGCAAAATCATCTGCTAAACCGGCACCGTCCCCAATCAATATAGAGTTGCCGGTATTTAACACCTTAAGCCTTCCATTTTGCATCCGGAAAAACTCAGTACCATCAAGATCAAACCGGATGCTGGTTTGTCCCATCATGGAGATACTGATGAAGAGAATAAGCGCACTAAGGATTATACTTTTCATAACAGACAAAAATTTGATGTTCGGAATGTTGCGGGATCATCAAGATCCTTAGTCAAAGATGCCTGAACAGCGTAGTCGATAGTAGCTAAACTTTGAATTTGGCAGATCGGTCGAGAATTTGGAAGATTTCGACTGTAATATTGCATTTAAGGAAGGAAATAATAGGCGTCCGCCTATCTATATCGAACACCTCTTAGGACAGGTATAGATATCGGAAAGTTCAGAATAGCTGGACATATCTGCATCTGATTCCGGGATTTTGATCCGGTATAAAAACGATGATGTAAGGGAATGTACTAAACGTTTTGCAGCTACAAGAAGTTAGCGATTTCGTAGCACAAAACTGTCGGCCACCACTGAACTTGATACGAAGTATAAAACTTCATTTAACCATTTAGTAGCCAATATATTGTAGGTGCTGTTAGCCGCTGCCCAAATCTGTCCACGAAGCTGTGCTGGTAAAAGATTGCAGAAGAGATTTAAATTCATTGCTGTGAATTGTTGTTGACCAAATGTATAAAAATTGCAGAAAAGCTTGAAGGCATTAAATCAAAAAAACGGAAAGCCTTTGCTTCCCGTTCTCACTCCAAATATTAAAGAAATGCTTCTACGTTCATTTTTTACTGGTATATTTTTTTTCTTTAGCAGCACCTATTTTTGAATTAGTTACAGCTTCATTGTTGTCGTCACTGTCCAAAGGACCAGTAACACTTCTGATTTGGCTTATTGTTGAACTTCTGTGTTGGTCGTTACCCTGCGGCTGATTTTTGTTTGCAGTTGGGTTGTTAGGATTGATTTCTGTGTTTTTGTCACCAATTGTTGATGATTGTTTTGACTTGCTATCAGAACTCTGATTGCGATTGTCGTTTTGATTTTTTTCCATCACATTGAAATTTAATTGTGAATAAATTTTCACAACGATACAAAGATGAGCAGGTTTTTAATGATAAGTGTTACACAATTTTAGAATGAAATTACATGATTCACACATTTCCGTTGTCGTTACTCCGTTACACTCATTGTCCATCTGGGTGACATGGTGGCGGTGCAAAATAAAATGCTTGCAAATGCGTCAGCACTTACAAGCACAAATTTATCTCTTGCGGAGTACAAGAAACTATATTCGTTGCAAGAGTGATTGCGTTTTAATTATGCTGCTACTACAAGCATAGATTTACATTCTGCTGCACATTTGCGACAAGCCTCTGCACAATCCTTGTGATGTTTCATGTCAGGATATTTTTCACATTCAGTTGCACAAGCAAGACAAGCATCTTCACATTTTTTGCAAAGAGCATCAAGGTTTGAATTAGTTTTACTTGCTGCAACTAAAGCATTACAAGCATCAGCACAAGCGATGCAAAGTTTTTCGGAATGCTCCATTCCTGCCTTGCCTTTGCTTTCTGTTGAACAAGTTTCACATGCATCAGCACATGTTTCGCAAGCATCAATACAACTTTGAATTTTTTTATTTTCCATTTTTTGTAATTTTAGTTTGAAACTGAATTGTTACGTTACAAAGATCAAAGAATAGATACTTTAAAGTATTACATAATTTTGAAAATAAGTTGCATCATTCACACATTTAGGAAAGAAAAGTTAATTTCTTTCCTACAACTTTTTCGTCACAGGCTATGTCCTGAATGATATTGTTTTGCTTGTCGCAAGTAAAGTCATCATAACATATTTCTATAAATTAGATATTGAGATTGGTAAAATAATATACGCTATCTGTGTATTGTTTGTCATAATACACAACAGCAATACCAAAGTCGCTATAACAGCGGTCAATTGGAAAGTCAAAGTCGTATTATCGTGAAGAAGTAATGCCTAAAACTTTATCGCAAAGGTCATGCACATATTTTTCGCCTGAGTCCGATTTAGGTTTTGCGGTGTCAAATCAAAATAATTTGATATTACAAGTATCGCAAAAAATAGCTACTGAAGGCTCGTCAGTTTCAAGTTAGCACTGTCCCCAAGGGTCGTGGTTAACGTTGGTCTATACGCAAATGGCGAGGAATCGAGCCTATTGCCATTTTAGCCATTGTTGGGGGTAGTTATATTTCTATAAAGTACATTATGATTTATCTAAATACAAATTAGCGGTGATAGGTAGAGCGGAATTAATTGCACATATGAGTATATAAGTTTTGGAGTTCTTGATTCCATAATACAACTCTACTATCTACACTTTTACCAACTAATATTTGAATTTTAAAATTACTCAAATATTGGTTTTTGAATCGTCCTAAAATGGAAAAGCTAACCAGCCCTGATGCTGATAAGTTGGTTAGCTTAAAACACTCACTTAATATTAGCTATTCAATGACAGCCTAATGGTTGATTAAAATTTTTCAGGAAATTGTGCAATTATCCCGTCGGAAAGTAAATCCGCCATATGCATTAGCTGTTCAAAAACATCATCATAGGTTTGAATTTCATCATCATGCCGTCCTTCTAAGTGTGCTACAGCTTCTGCTAGGGTTAAGTCTAAATGGTCTTTCATGTGCCCTTTCAGGTGTTCTAATCCCCAGTTTTCTGGATTTGCGGCATTTAGGAAAGATGCGATGCCATCACCGTTTTGATACCATTGGGCATGTGCTTTATTAAAATCAGCGGTATTGCCATCTCTCGCAGCTATTAATATATCTCCTGCAAGTACAATGTGTCTTGTTAGCGAATCAGTCAATTGTTGCCCTGCTACATTCCCGTAGTAGGGTTTAATTGCATTACCAATATCCACTTGATTTTGAAGTAGCCTATTCAGGGCAGCATTTGCGTCAGGATTTTCATCCAAGAGGCCATGTATCACATCACGAGTCCATGTAGCATGGTCAGACCATAAGACTCGCATTGCTGCCTTAAATTGAATAGCCTGTTCTGAAACACCCAATATTTCTGCTATTTCTTCTTTATTACAACTTTGTAGTGATATTCCAAACACAATGAGTGATATGATTAATCCGAAGGTTGTTTTTTTAAGCATTTTCATTTTTTTTGAATTAGTCTGTAACTGAAATATTACGGTTCAAAGTTTAGCGGTTTTAATAAGAAAAGCCTTACACAACTTTAGAAAATAATTACATAATTCACACATTATAAATGTTTCGTTCCCCAAATTCTTATATTTTTTTGTCATGGTCATCGGCGGTACCTGCACCATCGCCAATCAATATAGAGTTGCCGGTATTGAACACCTTGAGCCTATCATTTTGCATCCGGAAAAACTCAGTGCCATCGAGATCAAAGCGGATGCTGGTTTGTCCCATCATGGAGATACTGATGAAAAGAATGAGCGCACTAAGGATTATACTTTTCATAACAGACAAATATTTGATGTTCGGAATGTTGGGGGATCATCAAGATCCTTAGTCAAAGATGCCTGAACTGCGTAGTCGATAGTAGCTAAACTTTGAATTTGGCAGATCGGTCGAGAATTTGAAAGATTCGACTGTAATATTGCATTTAAGGAAGGAAATAATAGGCGTCCGTATATCTATATCGAACAACTCTTAGGACAAGGAATTAGGTATCGGAAAGTTCAGAATAGCTGGACATATCTGCATCTGATTCCGGGATTGGGATGAGGGCATGCATTAGTGTCATTGGATTGGCAGGAAAATAACGGGTTTGTAAATTTTTAGGTGAGGCCCATAGCCTCCGTTATCTGTTTGTCCTGCTTTGTATTGTTTCATTAAAATGAATTACTTCAGTCGTTTAACCCCAATTCATTTTGAGACTTTGAATTTCAGAGTAAATAATTTTCATTAAAACTCAAAACTAATCCAAGTCCGTTGTTTGAAGGACCAAATCTAATTTCACCTATATCCAACCCTTTATTATAGGTTAGTATTGCTTTCTTCCTTAAGCTATTTGAAAAAGAATAGAATACAAACGAAACAGCACCTGTGGCGAATACTCCATATACCGGATATTTCGGATCATCTTGTGCCGAGGAACTGCCTATTCCCCATGCTACAATTCCAAAGGATGCCCCGAGTGCTGCCCAAATAATTGTTTTGTGCGAATTTGATTTTTTCCAATATTGATATGCTTCGCTATTTTCCTTCATTAAGGAGTCAATTGATTTCTTTTATTTTTTTACGTCGTCCTGATAATAATGAAAAGCACCTGCAAGACCCGGAAACATGGTGATTTCTTGTGCACTTGAAATCATATTAAGAGATATTAACAAAATCGAAGTACAGATAAGTCCTTTCATTATTTAATTAATTATTAGACACTAAATTGAAAACATTTTAAGCATGATTAATTATTTATTTATTCCTTTCTTGAGCAGCTAGAATTTAAATTAGTTGAAAGTATCGTTATTGGGGTTGGCAAAGGTGGCGATCTTTACCACAAAACTTGATACGAAGCACCCAACTTCAAATTTACGAAAAACAGTCCTCAGAAGCACTGAACCGCCAATTTTGCCAAACCCGTCTTTTAAGCTGGCCTCCTGTCCACCGTGTTTTAAAACCATTGACAACAAAGTTCACGGTTCTTGCTTTTTTAGAGTCTTTATGGTCAATTAATTTTTCATCAGGATTGCCACCATTCATACAAACCAGTCAATCAAACATTAATTTCAAATTACTAGTCGGCCCGTAACAGTTTATAGGTGTAATAATTGCCCATGCATCAGCCATATCAAGCCGTGCATACAAATCCATATCCCAAATCAGGTCGGGTTCCTTGCTATCACTTTTCTGATAACAGTTGCAGGGCCACACGCATAGCGTCATTGAAGTTGATACACATAGATTCCCACTTTTAATACGCGCACGAAAATAAACGTTTCCTAAATCTTCGTAAACAATTCCCCATTCTTGCGGCAGGTTTTCAGCTATGCGCAACATGAGCATATGTGACTTTGCATCTACACCGGGGCAGTTGTATTACTTGAGGACCAAGCCCGAAATTATCAGCACACGAATGGGACGTTAGTTTGTGGATAATTATGCACTCTCATCGTGTGGTTTCATGGTGATTTTATTTTTATATTAATTGTTTTTATTGATGAATAAATGCCGTATATAATCATTACTCCTATAAATATATAAACCCAAAAAGGTATATTTCTTCCTGCAATAATCAAATAGAGATAGGCGGATATAAAAAAGGCTCCTGTGACTAAAGCCGGAATTACAAAAGATTTTTTATTTTTAATTCTGCTTATTGTCCAATAAAGTGAAGCAAAGAAAAAGGGAATTGCACCCACATAAATCCCGCCAAAGATGAATGGATTAACATTGTATTTTTCTCCTAAACTCATAAACCAATCTTTAAATATTTCCCACCATTCCATCATCTAGGTTTTTATCATTAACTAATGAAAATTTACTAACGAACATCAGCATACCATTTTGAAAGCGTGAATGGAGAAACTCCCCACTTATAAAGTTTTCGAATAAGTATCCACAATATTCTTGTTTTTATAAAACCAGCTTCAACATGCCTTCGAGCAGATAAAATAAGTTTTGGTGATTTTATCTGCTTTACCTTAAATTGTTTCTTCATTCTTACCGAAAAATCATAATCCTCCATAATTGGAATCTCCTTGAATCCGCCTAATATTTCAAACACTTCTTTCTTAACAAATATTCCATTATCGCCGTAGAATATGCAGCGATCGGATTGTTCTTTAGCATTGAATACCCTAAAGTTAAGCAGCGTTCCAATCCGTTTTATTTTTTTATTGTGTGCATCAAATACATTGGCGAAACCGCCTCCATCAAATCCTTCTGAAATTTGATTATTGATAGCAAGTAACGCACCATCAGGAACAAACATATCAGCATGTACGAAAAAGAGTATTTCACCATTTGCTTGCTTTGCACCTTCATTCAACTGTTTAGATTTTCCCTTTTCGAATTGTATTATCTTGGCATATTTGCCTCCAATTGCTATTGTGTTATCAATACTTCCTCCATCCACAATAATAATTTCATATTCTTCCTTACACGAAAAGTTATTTAATTGATTCAGTGTTTTCTCAATTACTGAACCTTCATTATATGTAGGAATAATTATTGAAATCATTTTTGAGAACGTAAAAACCGTGTGAATGCTTTTTTTACTATTTCAGAATAAGTAGGATACGCAAAGATTGTATCGGCAAAACTTTCAGCCGTAATTTTGTTTTTAATGGCCACGGTTAAAAATTGAATCCATTCTCCTGCATGGCTTCCAATGGCATCAGCACCAATGACCAAATTATCTGAATCAAATAATACTTTCAAAAAACCGGTTGTGCTTGCATCAGTAACAAAACGATCCATAACAGCATCAACCTTAAAAACAGAAAAATTATCTCCAAATATTCTAAGCGCTTCTGTTTCGGATAACCCAACATGTGCAATTTCCGGATCTGTGAAAATTACCCATGGCATTGGCGTAACAACGCTTTTTTTATTATTGATTTCAAGTATGTTCTCAATGCATATTTCTGCCTGATATGCTGCTGCATGAGTAAATTTAAATTCAGAAGCCACATCGCCACAAGCAAAAATATGTGGAACATTTGTTTGCAAAAAGCTATTTGTTCTAATACCCTTTTCAGAAAACACTATACCTGCATTTTGCAATTCCATTCCTGAAACATTTGGTTTCCTGCCAACAGAAATAAATATTTTCTCTGCCGCAATCTCAATTTCCACATTATTTTGAACATAGCTTACAACAGAAACCTTATCTTCATTTTTTATTTTTTTCGGTTCTGCATTTCGAATAATAGTTATCCCCTCTTTTTTAAATATCTCAGTAATGATTTTCCTTGCATCCGGATCAACAGGTTTAAGTATTTCAGGATTGCGGTCAAGTATAGTAACTTTGCTTCCGAAACGGACAAGGGCTTGTCCTAATTCTGCCGAAATAATTCCACCGCCAATAAATATGACAGATTCAGGAAGTTCGCGAAGTAACCAGAAATTTTCATTGTTTAGAAAATGAACATCGCTGCTACCTTCAAGTTTTATTTGCCGGGGAGATGAACCAGTGCAAATGACTGCTTGTGTGAAATTAATAACGTGCTTCCCAATTTGTACTGTGTTTGCATCTATAAATTTTGCTCCGCTTTCGTTCACAAAAACATCAATACCTTCTTTCTCAAAAATATCGGGTGTCTCTTTATCGTATGTGCTTTTGACAATGTTTTCAACACGTTCCATAACGGTAGAAAAATTTAGTTCTCCTTTAATCTGAAATCCTTCTAATCCATAATTTTCTTTTAAATGTTTTGTAGCACCAAACATTTTTGCACTATATATAAATGCTTTGCTTGGAATGCAACCACTATGTGTACACTCACCACCAATTTTATTTTTCTCAAGCAATGCAACTTTCAATCCTTTCCTGTTGGCTGTTGTTGCTGCAACCAATCCGCCTGAACCTGCACCAATAACTACTAAATCGTATTTTATCATAACGTTTATTTATTAAATTAACAGCATCCACCGCCATCATAAAACCAAGTTGAATCAGAAATGAAAATATCATTTCTGCCAAGCGTTTGTAATGCTCCCGCTGTTTTATCACAAACAGAAAGAGGCTGATTGATATTGAGCACATGACCTTTCTCATCATCATAATATTTTTCTGTGCCGTAATAAATGGCCGTTTTCCCTGTGAATATACATGGACCATCTTCTGGCATAGGGTCTTTGATGGCGCAGACTTCCACACTTTCAATAAAAATATTTTTGGATGTGTCGTAGTGATTGGTATCAAGAATCCGGTACGGTCTTTTAGCCCTCACTTCAACAGTACCGAATCCGGCATCCGTTATCATTTCTAAATATTCTTTTAAAGTCATCGCTCCGCTTAAACATAAGGCACGTAGCATTTCATCATCTTTTAGATTTTCAGGCATATCGGTTTCACAAACCGGGTCAGAGAGTACCAACCTTCCTCGCGGCTTTAATACCCGATACATTTCACTTAATGCCTTTAATAATTCTTCCTTTTTGAAAATATTAAACAGGCAATTTTGTGCAGCAACATCAACACTTTCATTTTCCAAAGGAAGATTCAAAGCATCCCCTTTTCGCAATTCAATAAATTCAGATTTAAACCAAGTGTTTTGTTTTTCTGCTTCCACAAAATTTTCTTTACATGCATTTAGCATTTCATCGACTACATCAATTCCTATCACACCATTTTTCTTTCTGCTGAAATAGGAGAACTGCAACAATTCCATTCCACCACCTACACCTACATAGACAATAGTTGGTTCATTTATCAGGTCGCGCGGATGCACAGTGCTGCCACAACCATAATTCATCTGTTGCATTTTCACTGGAATCTTCATTCCTGGCAGTTGCCATATTGGAGTGGTCGTACAGCATAATCCAACATTTGGGTTTTCTGCAGCATCCTTGTAAACATTTTTTGCTGTTTCGAGATATGTTTCCATTTTAAAAATTAATTTTACTGATGAAGAAATAAACTACTGCACTGATAATTGCTGCAACAGGTAAAGTTAGCAACCATGAAAGTAAGATGCCGGAAATAACTTTTCCATTAGCCTGCCTGCTTGCAGTACCGATGCCGAAAAGAGAGCCAACAGAAACATGCGTAGTAGAAACAGGCAAACCATTGAAACTTGCCATGGTAACAAGCAGGGCTGTAACCAAATTTGCTGTTAAACCTTGTTCATGATTCATAGCTGTAATTTTTTTACTCATGGTTTCACCCACTTTTTTTGCATTCAACAAACCACCTGCGGCAATGGCAATTGCAATAACGGCAAGACCGAAATTAATACTCTGAGATTGCACCACCAGTAGTAAACCAACCATTTTTGGCGTATCATTCAAACCTCTTGCAAAGCTGACTGCGCCTGCACTGATAAAATGCAACATATCCATGGATTTTGTTACAGTTACTCCGGCAATAGTTCCGCTGTTTGGTGCCTTGCAATCACTTTCTTTTCCAAGTTTAATAGTTAATGAATTTAAAACTGTGGCAGTACCATCAAATGAGGAAACACTTTGTTCTTCAACGATACAGGCACATGAGTCTTTTCTTATTCCAGACCGCCTTTTCCCCTCCCTGAAGATATAATAGAAAGTAAAACTCAATACGGCCCCTATAAGCGGACTTAAAATAAGCGGAAGAAAAAATGTTCCGCCAAGTTTTGCAAAATTGAATTGTAACCCTACGGCCACTAAGCCAGCGCCTGTAAGTGCGCCCACAAGACCGTGAGTAGTAGAAACTGGCATTCCGATTTTAGTCGCAATAAAAACAGTTAAGGCTGCGCCAAGTGCAACTGCCACTGCAAAAGAAGGTGTTGTAATAAGGGCATCAGGAATTAATCCTTTTCCCGAAAAATTTTTAACAAGTGTTGCAGCAAAAAATATAGATGCAGTTGAACCAAATAAAGTGGTTATCGTTGCCCAGTTAATTGCTTTTTTATAATTAGTAGTTCCACTTCCGAAAAGAGTTGCTACTCCTTTGAAATTATCGTTTGCCCCGTTTGAGAAGGCAAGAAAAATGACGGAAATAAAAATGAGAATAATCATTAGATATCTGTATTAGCAATCATTTTTTACCACTAAATATTTTACTATAAATTATTTTTTTAAATTCAGATCCAAATATTTTTGAAAGAACTACATCTGATTTCCAGGATCTTTCAATTACTTCTGCAATATTGATAGGTTTTAAATTATCAGTGGCACATTCATCAGTGACAACCGAAACGGCTGCACAAGGGATCGACAGATGATTCATAGCTATCACTTCTGGTACGGTGCTCATTCCCTTCAGGTCCGCGCCTATGGCTTTTAACATACGGTATTCAGCACGTGTTTAGAGCATATATCCCGGAACAGCAGCATAAACACCCTTTTTAAAATTGTATTGCTCTTTTGACGCAGCTTCTGATAACAATAGCTGCAATTTCGCAAAAACAGGCTTGCTTTAAAAAGGTAATTGATTCATTTATTTCATTTATGTGTTTTTGCCTATGTGCTGTATGTAATAATTTTCAAGTGCATCTTGTGAAAAACCAAGACAATACATGAGATATATTGTAGCAAATTGTAATTGAAGCTTATACATCCCAACTCTTTTATATTTGCGTGCTGAAGTGGTAATCCATTTTTTTATGACTGCAAATTTTGTTTTCCTTTTTAAGCGGTACACCATGTCGTAATCTTCCATAATGCGGAGCTTACTGTTATAGCCACTTACCGTTTCAAACAAAATCTTCGTAACAAAAAGAGATTGGTCGCCACCCCGAAAATAAGAGCCTGTATACTTTGTCATCCATCCCCAGAATTTCATAAATGGATGCTTGTTGTCAAACTTCATAATGAAACAACCAGCTTCTGAATTATTCTTTACTGTTTGAATAATTTCTTTATCAAAATATTTCGGAGGAAAGGTATCGGCATGCAAAAAGTATAATATTTCTCCGGTAGCATATTTTGCTCCGTGGTTTAACTGCTGCGCTCTTCCTTTTTTTCCTGAAACAACTATAGCTCCAGCCTGCCATGCAAATTGAACTGTATGGTCGTTACTTCCGCCATCAGAAACAATTATTTCACTTATATTTTCTGCGCTTGAACTTAATTTCAGATGAGAAATGAGTTGTTGAATAGTCTTCTCTTCATTTAGCGCAGGTATGACAATGCTTATTTTCATGCCTGTTTCGAAATTTTAAAATAGTCAATAAAGGATATGTTTTCTTCAGTGTCAATAGCTGTAAACACCGGTAGCAAGTAAAACATTAATTGCGAACTTTTAAAATTTGTATAGTGACATTCAACACCTTTTCCGTACTCTATAAAATGTTTTCAACCAATTTGTGATGGAGCTGTATCATTCCCAATAGATCATATCCACCATCTGTAGCCCGGCTAATTACAGCATCGTTTGTACTAAACACTTCAAAACCCTTTTCAATAATTTCATATTTTAGATCATAATAATCCGTTACTATAATGAGTATTTTTTCATAGCCATTTTTGAAGGAACAATCAAAAGCGTTTTTCATTCTTTCGCCAAGGTCAATTCCATATTGCAAATACTTTTGATTAGCTTGCTCACTCCATAAATCGTTTTCATTAATAGAATTAGAATAGAATATTGCTTTGTCACAATTACATAATTTATTTATACCGTTGCTGTATGTTGCAAAAGCATCTTATAAGTCGCTAAAGCATTATCATTTCCAAAAGATTCAGCAAGAGGTGTTTTCACTTTACCTTTTATAGGAGTTCTCATGAAAACCATCAATAAATTATTTATATTTTTATGCATACCCTATTTTGTAATTGCACCCTGGCAGCTTGAGCCTGCTCCAGCTGTACATCCATAACAATGCTGATTAACTATAATATTTCTTTGTGAAAGTTTTTCAAAATCAAAATCCATGATGTGTGATGGAACGTCTTTTACTTTCAATTCAAGCATTTGATTAAAATCGCAATCGTATAAATATCCATCCCAGCCAACCGAAACCGTATTTCTGCACATCACACCAAAGGCTGCTGAAGGATTAAATGCATTTACTAACTTCTCCATATACGTTTCGTATTGACCGATAAGAAGAAGATAATCCAGGAAACGACTGATGGGCAAATTGGTAATTGTATATAAATTATTAAAAGCAATTCCAAAATGTTCGCTCAATTCATGCTTATAATCTGCTTGCAATTTTTCCTGTGAACCAGCAAGCGAAGCACCAACAGGATTATAAACAAGATGCAGTTCCAGGTCGGTTCCTTCTTTGCCATAGCCAATTTCATTCAGCATTTTCAAAGCTTCAATGGAGTGATTGAAAACGCCTGCTCCTCTCTGCTTATCTACATTTTCCTTAGTATAGCATGGAAGAGATGAAATGACAATTACATTATGCTGCTTAAAAAAATCAGGATAGGTTTTAAATTTACTATTAGAAACAAGAATAGTGAGGTTGCTTCTCACTATAACTTTTTTCCCCAACTTACTGAGCTCTTCAACAAACCATCTAAAATCAGGATTCAATTCCGGTGCGCCTCCCGTTAAATCTACGGTAGTAATGGGAGAATTATTTATTACGTTCAAGCATAATTGCATTGTTGCACGTGTCATAATTTCTTTCCTGTCCGGTCCTGCGTCTACATGACAATGTGCGCATGTTTGATTACACATTTTGCCAAGATTTATTTGAAGTATTTCAATTTCAGTCGGTGTAAGCGGTAACAATCCGATATTACCCAACTTGTCCTGAAATAATGGGAGTCTTTCTGCGCTTTCCTCAAGAATCTGAATTTGTTTTTGCGCTATGGATAAATTGCTGCCTTTTGCTTTTAGAGATTTTATCATAATTATTCGTTTAGATTCCAGTTATACTCCATGTAATAAATTTTGGCATCGTCCTTAATTTTTACGGCACTGTATTTATTTAAAAAAATAATCAACGAACTTTTTTTCGTGAAATCATCTTTGTACCAGTCAAAGATTTTTGACACTTCAATCTTATCAGGTGAAATTAAGTTTTTTTCTGGATCGGTAAGAAAAGTTTTTGCTGCACCAGTTAATTGTGCATCTAACTTATCAGGAGTATATGCTTCCTGTATCAGTTTAGGGCATGAGTAAGAAGCGCAGTTAATAGCGAAGTGAATCCTCGGCTCACTAAATTCCTTCAGTAAAATTTTATGCTCAATAAATCCCAGTGAATATTCACGACCTTCTATTTTGATAAATTCAATATCCCAAGCGCTTTGTATGCCAGGAATCTTTATCAGGCCGCCAATATCCCGTATGCTTTTTACAGGATAATTTATTAAAATCAATTCAACTGTAAATGCATTGTAGGCATTTATCCAATAGGCCAGTTGTTCATTTTTTTCCCAACTGTCGTTAGGATGCACAGAACCTAATAATTTCAGATACGCATCAAATTGGGCCTTGTCATTTTTTAATCCATTATAGTTTACTTTGCCTTCTAGCGAAACATATTTCTGCAACACATCAGTCCATAATTGATGCGTAACGGGTTTAGAATTTGAAGCTATAACCGGTTTAGATGTTTTAAAACTAAACCAGCCAACAGTCGCAATTCCAATGCTTGCGAAAATAATTAAAATGGTGCTCATAAATTTCCCTTTCATTAAACTTAGTAGATAATTATTTATATCTTATTGTGGCAACTTTAATCGTAAAAGCGCTCTGTTTGCCCATGCGTTTTTATTGCAATATGCTGTACCGATAATTCCACCATTAAGCCATTAAGCGCTTGACGTATTTTATTGTTCTTAATAATACCTTTTAAAGGCTTTTTAGAACTGCCAAAAGCATTTCTCCGCTTAATCTTTCTTTATAATTTGGGTTGATATATTCAAATTGTATTACTCCATTAATGTCCAAAATCATTACGGTTGGCACAGGCATTACGTCAGAAGTTTTCCCTTTGTGATCTTTTGTTGCGATATAGCCTTCGACCATCGTAGGTGTTTGAAATGCTATGCCTATCTCTTTAATGAATTTGCCATTTGGGTCTGAAAAAAGTTTGTATTTGATACTGTCCTTTTCTTCCGTTGATTTCAAATTTTGATAATCATCTGGACTGATAGCTACAATTTGATAACCAAGTTCTAAAATTTCTTTTTCAATTTGAACCAAGCCCGATAATTGCAAATTGCAATACGGACACCAACCGCCTCGGTAGAACACTAAAACTGTTGGTGTAGCCTCTATTAAATCTTTTAATAATATAATTTTACCTTCTTCATCTTGCAAATTTCCTTTTGGTAGTGTTTCTCCAATAAGCAATGGGCAAATGTCTTCTGCTTTTTCAGGAACTTGTGCATCAATATTTGAAGTACAAGACAAGCAAAAAAACGCCAAGCACAATCTTAATAATTTCTTCATGATTAAATTGTTTGACAAGATTTGATTACAAACAAACAGTCGCTACTAATGTTGAAACCTGACAAGCGGATGAAAATATATTTTTCAACCGTCTGTGAGTTACCTGAATATGCAATTAGTATTAGGCTGCAACACTTTTATATTCTTTAACGCAAGCACGGCATGTTTCAGCACATTTTTTACAGGCTGCATTATCGTGTTTTTCACACTCAGTTGCACAAACTTCGCTTGATTTAGAAAAAGATTGAATGGATTGCATATTATTTGCGGAATTTGTTTCGTAATCTTTTGCACATTGATTGCATACTTCAATAAAATAGTTGCGTAGTTTGATACAGGCTTGCATTCCTGGTTTATCTTTGCGATCTTTTGCTCAATTGTTCCATTCGTCAGCGCATTCTTTGCAAGTAGCAACTCATTGCTCAATCATTTCAGATGTTTACTTCATTCTATTTGAATTTAGTTTATAACTGAATATATACGAGTAAAATTCAACAATCTTAAACGAACAGGGTTACACAATTAAAGAAAAGAGTTATATTATTCATACCTTTAAAAGTGAATATGGCTTAATGCTGTACTAGTAATTTTCCTTGTGCAGTTGGTGGGTTTCCTGAAACGGAAATTATGAAAATGTAGTAAGCTTGATTGAACCAAAGAAGTAATAAGTTTAAAGAAATCTTCTTTTGTGATTGGGGTAAAAACTTCAATTCCGTTCAGGTTGCTAAGCGTAATGCGTTGTTCTTGTTTTGTTTTATTGTCAAAATAGATTTTGGTTTAAACATTTGCAGGGTTGGGACGAACTTAGTAGCCATTGCTTTCATTGTTGATAATTTCAGGTATTTGGGTTTCGTAACAAAACACCCGTTAAGGATTGCGGATATCTTCTTTATTCTTTTTCAACTTCATTTTGTTGCCAATGTAAAAACCATTTCTCCCCGGCAAAAACCAGAGCAATTCCGACGATAGAAACCATCACCACGAAGATGTCTGTATTAGCTTTGACCCATAAAAAAGCAATCAATACAATTAAGTCAAGTAATAATGCGGATATCAATATTATCCCATTGGCATTTACATCTTTTCTCAAATATTTAAACACCCCCCAATGAACAATCATGTCCATCACTAAGTAGAAAATAGCTCCAATCGAAGCAATTCGTGATAAGTCAAAGAAAATGGTTAAGGTAATTGCAATGACAACAATGTAAATTAACATGTGTTTTTGTATGCTTCCTGACATTCCGAAATGGCTGTGAGGAATAAGCTTCATCTCAGTTAGCATTGCGGTCATTCGAGAAACGGCAAAAATGCTGGCTATGACTCCTGAGATTGTAGCTACAATGGCTATCCCTACTGTAAAATAAAGCCCATAATTTCCAAATATAGGTCTTGCGGCTTCCGCTAAAGAGTAATCTTTTGCCTGGACTATTTCAGAGATTGATAGATTAGCATTTACGGCAATGGCAACTAAAAAATAGACTATTGTACAAATGATTAATGAAATGATGATTGACCTTCCCACGTTTTTGTGCGGTTTGGTGATTTCTCCCCCACTATTGGTAATCGTTGTAAATCCTTTATATGCCAATATTGAAAGTGCAATAGCCCCAATATAACTTGCAGCCGAATAATTATTTGCATCAATAGATGCTGGCAGAATATCACTTAATACATAATTCGACGCCCATAGACCTCCAATTGCAAACACAATTATGCCTACGATTTTAATAATTGCCATGAATTGAGAAGTTTTTCCGATAACCTTATTACCCGATACATTAATAATGTATGCAAGTATCAATAAGGCGACACCTAAGGCCGGCACCCACAGGGAATTCTTCTCCACATCAAAAAGCTGCAAAGTATAAGATCCAAAGGTTCTTGCCACTAAGCTTTCATTTATTATCATTGAAAATGCCATCAATACAGAAGCTGCTGCTGTCAGCGTAGTTTTACCATAGGCCTTCATTAAAATCATCGCTATACCTCCTGCAGAGGGGTATGCATTAGAAACTTTGATATAAGAGTAAGCACTGAAACCAGAGATAAGGGCTCCGACAATAAAAATATACGGAAACCATGTTCCGGATAATTCAGCTACCTGACCTAAAAGAGCAAAGATTCCCGCTCCAATCATTACTCCGGTCCCAAGAGCTACTGCACCTTTAAGCGTCAAGCTATCTTTTTTATATTCGGTCATTTTGTTTTCCATGTAATTCTAACCTATACCTTAATTTTTGTTTACATGTGCCCATAACGTTTGTGTTTGCGCAGTGGTGGGCTTTTGAAAACATATTTGTCCCACGTGACCAAACGTAGAACGAAGATATAAACATATAGCTTACACTGAATCCCACCATTGCGCAAACATTTTGTTGGCAGCTGGCCATTTCGTCCACCATGACGTAATGGTCAGTCCTTGTTTTACTGTTTTCAAATTCTTCGCGCATAAAAATCTATGTCGATGTACATAAAACAGTCCACGTACACATCTATTATATTTGTCGTTACTAAATTCTCCACGTACTTAAAATTTTGTCGACTTTAGTCAAAAACTCTCCGCGAGGCCGTGCAATAGCTAAAAAATAGGTTTATATTTTCTGTCAGTTCACGGAAATGATTGTTGCTTGCCTAGATGTCAACTTCCAGATATCTTTTTCTTTAATCCAAATATTTGTAAATCTTCGCTTAACTGTTTTCTCAGCATTTTGAGTTACTCCCTGCGGAATTAGGATTTCTAACCCCATTACAATAGCAATATCGCCCACAAAAGCAATGTTTTCAATTCTTCTTTCAAACCTGGAATAATTAATTTTTCCTTCTTTGACTCTGCTCATAATATTTTTGAAACCAACAATTGCATTTTCCGGGTTTTGTACTATAATTTGAGTAGACATTAGTTCTGATAGCATTGTAGTGTCTCTCTTCAATATGGCTTCCCGTTCTGCATTTTCGAGCCTTCTTATTGTGGCCTCATCGGTTTGCTGAGCCGAAGAGTTGAAAGTAATCAACACATAAAATAAGGTCAGCGTTAAAAGCATTACAATTTTCATAAGGTTATTTTTTTGTTGGATTCTTAGTTGACAATTATTTTGCTCTCCACGTACACGATTCTTTTTCAATACTAAAAATTATTCGCGTAAAATTTGTCGACCGAAATTGTCCACGTAAACGAATCTTACATGTCATAGTCCAAACTGTCTGCGAAACTTTCATGGCTTGCCGTTAACGAAGAACGGATTAAAGAAGTTTTTGAAAAGGGGATTAGATGCACCACTGTTTGAGTACGCACAAATGCGAGATAGATGTACAACTGGTTGCTGACCACTCAAACCCTCCTTTTTTTAATAATTTCTTTTCATCTTATGTTAAGCCCATATACCGCTGTTCGTTCAAGACGATTCAGTTCGTGTCCGCACCAAAGTTTGAAGAATCGATTTATATTCATTGCGCTGTCGCATGGTGTATGCTAGAAAATGTGTAGGTGTTCATTAAACCCTGAGTAAAAAATTTGATTTGTTGAAAGGTGGGTTTTGATAGGTGTGTGCGGCGA
>JBBKWA010000123.1:0-15001 GCA_037968695.1 Saprospiraceae bacterium | reverse complement strand
TGTTTGCTTTCTCTATCCTAGCATCAAACGTGAGATACATTTTGTTATACCTTTCGCTGCTTTTCACTTTTTTTAGACGCCAGACTTATAGACGTCAGATTTCAGACTTGTTTTTCAACCAGGCACAAATTTGCCTTCCGCCTCCCGATTGATCGGGAACTCTTCTGCTTTTATCTGTTTTCACTTCTCTATCAGCTTAGTCCCGCTCAGCGGGAAAAACCCAACGCTACTCCCGATCGATCGGGAGCGCCCCGATGGGGCTTTTCACTATTTCAAACGGCAGACATATTGATATCAGATATTAGACATGTTTTTCAACAATGTGCAAATTTGCTTTCCACCTTTCCGCCCTTCTGCCCTTCTGCCCTTTTTCCCTATGCCCTATGCCTTAGGCTTGTGCTTTCGGTGTATTAAAACTCATCGGAGGAAAAGAAACATTTTGATCAGACTCTTTAATCACGCCAAATTGTCCCTCGTACTTTTTGATATTGTCTGCAAGTGCTTTCATCAGGCGTTTGGCATGGTGTGGGGTGAGGATCACTCTTGATTTGACTTTTGCCTTAGGCACATTAGGCATCATACGGATAAAATCCACAACAAATTCTGTGTGCGAATGAGAAATGATGGCCAGATTAGCATATATCCCTTCCGAAATCTCTTCAGGGAGTTCGATATTGAGTTGATTGTTCGGATTAGTTTCGTCAGCCATGGTATTGGATTATTAGATTAGTAAGATAACAAAGGTATTAACCATTTTCGGATTGATAGGTTCAAAGTGAATATTTAAGTGAGTTATGGAGATTTCCAAAAATAATCAATCGGATGTTGGTGTTTGAGGGGTGATGGTAAATAAAAAAACCGGAGAGCATTAATGCAATCCGGTTCTGCGTTTTGTAATGATTTTAGGTTATTGTCTTTCGGCTGCTTTGATCGATCCGTCTATACCACTGAGATCTTCATGAAATTCCCAGATTTCGCACTCGTAACCCTTGGTGATGGCAAACCATTGTTCCCACATGGGTTTGGCACTTCCTTTTCCAAAAACTTCCTCATATTTTGTATTGAAGTCATTATCTATGGCCATCCATGCATATTTGTCAAAGAACGAAATAATGGTAATGTCCTTGCCACTGCTGGTGCTTGGAATTTCGTTAAAATAGACACCATAGGTTTCATCCGGAATTTTTTCAGCAAACACCTTATTGATGTTCTTCAGAATTTCTTTAGCCTCTTCGATTTTGCCACGTTCTATATCGTAATAGCGAACAAATAACTTATTAATAGTGAAGTCTTTTTGAAAGCGAGATAAAGCAGGATCTAATCTGGTGTACTCGTTATTGCCGCCTTCTTCCAGCTGAAGGGAAACATTGGATTTCCAGTCAAGATTGTGCATATCATCAGATGGACGGGTATCAAACGCACTCCATGGTGCCGGTCCCATGACCCATTTATATGCTCCGGAATTAGGTCCGGTTTCTACGGTATAAACACGTGCTCCATGAGGCCCGGCGGCATGGAATTTTTTATTGTGTTCAGCCATGCTTGCTTCTACCTGTGATGAATTTGCCGGACTGACATTTAGCGTAGCAATTTGAAACACCAAATAATCCGAAGAGGTTTGTGCAAAAAGAACCATCGGGCTCAAAAGAAATAAATAGAAAAGGTTTTTCATTAGTTGGTTGGATTTAGGTGAAAAAAATAAAAACAATAACCAGGTTATGTCGGAAAGACATAATTAAGTTTGGATAGTTAACTGCAATTACTGTGTTAGCAAATAGTGGTTCCGGAAATCTATTTGAAGATATGCAGTCGATGCCTAAAGATAAACAATGGTTTTGGAATAGTGAGATTGAATTGCAATGACTATTACCCCAGAGGGTAACTTAATTAGAGCTGTAAAGGCACGAATGAAAATGATTCACCATCAAAAAGTCCCTGATCACTGAGTTTCAATGATGGTATGACCAACAATGCCATGAAGGAAAGCGTCATAAACGGAGCAGACAGTGTTGAATTCAATGATACTTTAACAAACTGATCTATTTTTTCATAAGCATGCCCCACTGCAGCTCCGTCATCAGGACTCATAAGGCCACCAATCGGAAGAGGAAGAAGATGCTTCTCATTTTCATAATGTGCAGCGACACCTCCTTTATGTGCTATCACCTGATTGATGCATTCCATTAAATCTTTATCATTGGTACCAACAGCAACGATATTGTGCGAATCATGGGCAACACTCGATGCTATCGCCCCATGTTTTAATCCAAATCCATTGATCAGGGCAATGGCGGGAGGTGCATCGGAATATCTATTGACAACAACGAGTTTTAAGATATCTCTGTTCCCATCGCTTTCAAAAATTCCTTCTTGCATAGTGGAAGTAAAAGATCCGGTAACGATTTCTCCATCTATTGCTTTTATGATTTTGGCATTTCCTTTTTTTAGTTCAAGTGCTAAAGTTTGAGTTGTTATTGGAGTGATTGAAAACGAATTGATAATTGGAATTTCTACTTTGGGCATTGTTACTTTTTCTCCATCATAAACTTGTTTGCCATCAATCCAGGTGGACAATACTTTAAATGACTTAAGGTCTTCTACCATGATAAAATCGGCGGTATCTCCTTTGCGCAAGAGTCCCGAATTCAAACGGTAGTGAAGAACAGGATTTACACAAGCTATTTGGAGTATATCCATTAACGCATAACCATGAGCAAGTGATCTGGTGACGAGTTCGTTGATATGTCCTTTCAGTAGATCGTCAGGGTGTTTGTCATCAGAACAAAACATGACATTGTTTGGATTGGCGCGTATCAACGGATGAAGGGCGTTATAATTTTTTGCAGCACTACCTTCCCGAATTAAAATTTTCATGCCGAACTTGAGTTTGTCTGTGGCTTCTTCAAGTGTAGTGCATTCATGATCTGTAGAAATGCCGGCACCGGCATATGATTTTGCTGCGTCTCCTTTTAAGCCAGGAGCATGTCCATCAATAGGCAAGTTGTATTTTTTGGCGGCTTCAATCTTGTCCATTACCAAAGGATCTCTTGCCAGTACCGCCGGATAGTTCATCATCTCAGAAAGATAGCTGGTGCTTTTTTCTTCAAACAACTGAATGATATCTTCTACGGTCAGGGTTGCTCCTGCAGTTTCGAAGGGAGTGGCAGGCACGCAGGATGGTGCGCCAAAGAAAAATTTAAATCCAGATTTCCTGCCAAGGTTAACCATGTAGCGCACACCTTCGATACCACATACATTGGCAATTTCATGCGGGTCAGATACCGTTGCCACAGTACCATGCTGAACGGCCATTTTTGCGAATGCAGGAGGTGTCAGCATTGAACTTTCAATATGAATATGGGCATCAATAAAGCCGGGCATCAGATAGGGTTCACCCGCTTTCTCAGGTCCTTTGACAGTAACCTTCTCGACAAAACCATCCTTAATGGTCAAGAGGCCAAATCCAATTGTTTTGGAAATTACATCAACGATGTTTGCTTCAATCGAGAACTCCTTATACCTATCCATGCCTCAAAAGTAGTGAAGGAATTTTAACAGCGACTTACCGAGCCTAATTATGACTTAAAAGAAAGAACTGTAAGGTTTCAATAAGATGTTCAGGATTATCGTTATTTTAGCAAACCTATACACATTTACCAAATCAACCATTAACAATTAATAATTCACCATTAATCCTTAACCAGACTATACTCATGAAATCGCTTAATCGCATCGACGCCCTCTTTGATTCCAATCGGCACTTTTTGGAAAAATCGGCTTTTGGTGTTTGCCAGCAAGTAGGGGATTGGATGCACATTAATCCGGCGACCATCAGGCTGTATTTTATCTATGCTTCTTTTATCACCTTTGGTTCGCCATTTATCCTGTATTTGGTGATGGCGTTTTGGTTGAATATCAAAAAGTATATCAGTACACCCGGTGCCAATAGGATTTTGAGTGAATAGGGGAGTGGTCTTCCGCTGTGGCGGAAGGTGAGGAGTGAGAGGCGAGGAGTGAGTTATTTAAAGAACTAAACTCTAAAAATTTAAGTTCTAAGGTCTCAGGTCTTAAGTCTAATTCTTAAAAGCATAAGAAATAATATTCGCCCCCATTTGAAGCGCTTTTTGTCTTACCTCCTGTGGATCTTTGTGTACGGACTGATCTTCCCAGCCATCACCAAGATCACTTTCAAAAGAATAGAACACAACAACCCGTCCTTCCCATAAAAGGCCAAATCCCTGAGGTGCTTTTCCATCGTGTTCATGAATTTTTGGCAAACCCTGATTGAAGTTATATTTCTGATGATAGATCTCATGCTCAAAAGGAAGTTCAATAAGCGAGAGCTCAGGAAATACTTGCTTTAGCGCAACACGGACATAAGGATCCATCCCATAGTTATCATCGATGTGCAAAAATCCTCCGCCTATCAGGTAGTTGCGTAAATTTTCTGCTTCAGCAGCTGAAAAAACAATATTTCCATGCCCGGTCATATGCACCCATGGATAATTAAATAAGTCCGCACTACCGACTTCTACCGTAGCATAATCAGTGCTTAAGTCAGTACCCAGACTCGTATTGCAAAAGTCAGCCAAATTGCCGAGAGCGGTTGGATTAGCATACCAATCACCACCACCATTATATTTTAAAAGGGCCAGTCGCAATGACGGCTCCTGATTTGTGAATGGGGTAGCGATTAATAATAATATAGTCAGGAAAGATTGTAGCATCATTTTTTTATACTGTCGTTTAACAAATGTACGGCTGCACAGGCAGTTATCGCAGCGGTCTCTACGCGTAATCGATATGGGCTTAGGGTCACCATCTGCGCACCACGTAATCTTAGTTGTTCTATTTCTTCATTTGAAAACCCGCCTTCAGGTCCAATAACCAATGAAACGTTTTTCGATGGGGTATAATTATCTGCTAAAGGAACTGATGACTTTTCCAGATGACAACAAAAAAGCTGGGTAGCAGGTTGTTCGTTATGAATTTTTGTGACCAGCAAAGAAGGTGAAATGAAATCATTCAGCTTGGGTAAACGTACTTTTCTGGATTGTTTTGCGGCACTGATGACGATTTTCTCGATTCTGTCCATACGAATGCGTGATCGTTCGGAGTTGACGCATTCGAGGAATGAAATTTCATCAACACCCAGTTCTACCAGTTTTTCAACCGCAAATTCTGTTCGATCGATATTTTTGGTGGGTGCAAATGCTATCGAAAGGTGCTGTTGGCGCGGGAAGTGAAAAATGTCTGTTAAATCCCGAATAAGCTCAACTTTCCCTTCACTTCTTTGCTCAACCTGTATTATTCCTTCAAAACAGCGCCCCTTGCCATCGAAGGCGATAATGGTTTCTCCAAGCCCCATTCGGAGTACATTATGGCAATGATGCCACTCATCTCCTTGCAATGAAATCAATTCATTAAGGCCGTTTAACTGGGGAGTATAGTACCAGGGAAAGGAATTAACGCTCATAAATGTCTAATTTCGCCGTTCGCTTTGAGAACATAAAGCCCAAAACTATCGTTTTGAACTGCATCAGAAGCCTGATTATAAAAAATAAAAATTTAGAATGAATATTTTGACAATGATTGCTCAGCTTATTCTGAGCCTATCAATACTGGTTGTTTTACATGAAATGGGCCACTTTCTGCCCGCTAAGTGGTTCAAAACCAAGGTGGAAAAGTTTTACCTATTCTTTGATATTAAGTTCGCCCTGTTTAAGAAGAAGATCGGAGAGACGGAATATGGTATTGGCTGGCTTCCACTCGGTGGCTATGTAAAAATCGCCGGAATGGTCGATGAGAGCATGGATATCGAGCAGATGAAGCAAGAGCCTCAGCCATGGGAATTTAGGTCAAAACCAGCCTGGCAGCGGTTGATCATCATGTTGGGAGGAGTTACGGTCAATTTTATTCTTGGCTTTTTCATCTTTGGGATGATGCTTTGGGGGTATGGCAAGGTGTATCTCGAAAATAGCAAGATGGAATATGGCATTTATGTTGATTCCTTAGGGACCCAATTAGGGCTGATGGATGGCGATAAGCTGATTTCGGTAGGAGGAAATGAAATCGCAAAATTTTCGCCGAACGTTTTGCGCCGGGAAATTGTGCTTAACGATGCCAAGGAAATTATCGTTTCCCGTGAGAATAAGCAGGTTACGCTTGAAGTGGATCCAAAGTTTGTGCAAATCCTTTCATCCAATGATTATAAGGATTATGATGTCATTGGTGCAAGAACGCCCTTTGAAATAGCGACCGTCACAAAAGGTGGTAATGCTTCGAAAGCCGGCTTAATGGTTGATGATCGGGTAACGTATGTCAATAACAGGCCTGCAATTTATCAACATGAGGTCATTGCTTTGTTGCATGAATTTAAAGGGGAGATCGTTAGACTGGGTTACACCAGAGGTGGAAAGGCCATTGAATCTCCGGTGCAGGTAAATGAGAATGGAAGAATAGGAATACAATATAAAGGAGCTGCAGAGTTTGGCTGGACAGCAAGAGAGGATTACACATTGGCTCAGGCCATACCAGGTGGAATTGACGAGGGTATGAATTTTATAAGTGATTGGTTTAAAGGCATCAGCCAGATGATTAGTGGGAAAGTGAAAGCAAAGGATAGTCTTGGTGGGTTTATATCAATCACGAAACTGTTTTCACCTACTTGGGACTGGGAGTCCTTTTGGCGAATCACAGCGATCCTTTCGTTTATACTTGCCATTATGAATCTCTTGCCAATTCCTGCGCTTGATGGTGGTCATGTTGTGTTCTTGCTTTATGAAGTCGTTTCGGGTAGGAAGCCTAGTGATAAATTCATGGAAATCTCGACCTATGTTGGTGTTATCATTGTTCTTGGTTTGCTTCTGGTGGCTAATGGGCTTGATGTTATGCGATGGTTAGGGTTGTAGGTTGTTGATTGTAATGAAGCAGTGCTTCATTGTAATTTGAATTATAAAAAATCTTAGATTTGCAGTCCCTCTGCAGTGAGGCACTGAATATCTTTTGCCAGAGTGGCGGAATTGGTAGACGCGCTGGATTCAAAATCCAGTATTCGCAAGGATGTGCGGGTTCAATTCCCGCCTCTGGTACAGACAAAAGAGAGGGCACAAAGTCCTCTCTTTGTATTTAAACTATTGCCGAAGTGGTGAAATGGTAGACACGCACGTTTCAGAGGCGTGTGTTCGCAAGGACGTGGGGGTTCAAGTCCCCCCTTCGGCACTTTCCGAGTCCAGGGTTGGGTTTGATTGAAGAACAATGAACACTGATTAGCGATTTCAGATTTTCCGGATAAAAGTTGGTGTGGAAAAACAGAATAGCAAAGTCTTCTAAAATCGATATTCGTTATTCCGCTAAGCGGAATGTTCGGTGTTCAAGTCCCCCCTTCGGTACTTTCACAAAAAGTGGTCCCGATGGGTCGGGAGACGAGAAATTTATCCCGCACTCGTCAAAGGATCATCTACAAATGGAACCAATTACTGCTTCCTTCCGATTATCCGATTAAAAAACCGCTTTTCAAAAGCCCAGAAGAATTTAAACTGCCCGAATATAAACCCGTAAATCAAAAGGAAAAGATTATAAATCGGGAGTATCAGAATCCAGTAGAGAATTGAAAACCATATTGGATGGCCTTCATGAAAAAGCAACGTGGTGATCCATGGTTTGATCAACATCACGGTAGTCCCTGTGCAAGCAAATACAAAAAGAATGATGATCACCTGACGGGCAGTTTTTAACTGCCATCGGCTTTGAAGTTTATCTATCCATGAGGATGAGGGCATGTCTAAGCGCTTTTCTAAACCTAATCTATCCAATCAGCAATGAAGAGATTCGTGTTTCTGGTTCCTCCATTATTACGATTAGAAGCAAAGGCTATCTTTTTGCCATCAGGACTAAACATAGGAAATGAATCGAACGCTTCATCAAAAGTTATTTGCTGAAGGTCACTACCATCGATATTGATCATGAATAAATTAAACGGGAAGCCACGTTCACTTTTATAATTCGAGCAAAAAATAATTTTTTCGCCGGAAGGATGAAAAAATGGAGCCCAGTTGGCTTGCCCTAAGTCGGTGATCTTGGTCAGTTCAGACCCATCTACATTGCATACATACAATTCCATTTCAGTTGGCTGCACGAGCCCTTGTGCCAAAAAGGATTTATACGTTTCAACCGCTTCAGGAGTAGTTGGTCGTGAGGCTCTGAACACTAATTTTGTACCATCTGGTGAAAAGAAAGCACCACCATCATAACCAAGTCCGGAAGTCACTTGCTTCACATTGGATCCATCGATGTTCATCGTATACAATTCAAGATCGCCTGATCGTGTACTGGTAAACACGATTTTATCCCCTTTTGGAGAAAGCGTCGCTTCAGCATCATATCCAGGTGTATCTGTCAATTGTTTTATAATATTTCCTTTCAAATCAGCGACGAAAATATCGAAGCTCTCATATACAGGCCATACATATTTGCCGCCAACAGTCCGCTCAGGAGGCGGAGGGCATGCGGCGTCAAAAAGATGTGTAGAGGCATAAATGATCGTTGTATCACCGGGCATAAAGTAGGAACAGGTTGTTCTTCCATAGCCTGTAGAAAGCAGTGTGGGTGTTTTTGCAGGATCGATATCGTCGCGCGTATCAATAATATATATTTGATCACAAGCAGCTCCCCATTCTTGACGTGTAGCTTGAAATACAAGCCGGTGACCATCGGAGCTCCAATAAGCCTCAGCATTGTCACCTCCAAATGTCAATTGCCGGAGGTTTGCTAAATGGGTTTCTTCTGCGTAGCGCAAAGTATCTATTGCTGCCTCAATTTCGATAGATTCAGCTGTTTTCTTTGGCCCACAGGCTATAATTCCAAGCAAACAAATGGATGTGATAATCGTAGTATGATTCATCTTTGTATTTTTAAGTCACAAATATAGGTCAATGATGGCCGAAACCTTATAACGATCAACATGAAAAAAATACCGTTTGCTTCCATTTACGGAAGATTTTTGCTTTTAGGATTCATCACACTCATGCTTTCCTGTACATCCGTTAAATGGAGTACTTCTGATAATGATGCCGATCAAATGATGGATGATATTGCCTATCTCGCTTCTAATAAGCTTGAAGGAAGGACTTTTGGGACAAGGGGGGAAACGCAGGCCGGCAACTACATTTCAAAGCGTATGAGGATGCTTGGCCTGAAGCCAATGGGTGATGACCAAACCTGGTTCCAGACGTTTTCAGTGAATAAGCCAAATCCGCATAGTGTTGAGTTTGAAGATAGTGGTAGCAAGGATGCTAAAAGTGGCCGAAATGTGATTGGGTATTTAGATAATGGGGCTACTTATACTGTTGTCTTAGGGGCTCATTATGACCACTTGGGGTACGGCTCCTTTGGATCTTTGTATGTTGGTGAACCAGCCATTCACAATGGCGCCGATGACAATGCCAGTGGCGTTGCCTTGATATTGGAAATGGCCCAGCGTTTGCAAGATGAGAAAAAATTTAACTATCTGTTTATCGGCTTCACTGGTGAGGAAAATGGTCTTTGGGGATCTAATTATTTCTCTAAAAATCCTACGTTCGATCTTTCGAAAGTCACGGCGATGATCAATTTTGATATGGTTGGACGACTTCGCGATCAAAAAATTGCAATCAATGGAACAGGCACTTCGCCTGTATGGCCAAGGATCATTGAGCAAGCAAATACTTTTGATTTTGTGATCACTTCAGAAGAATCAGGAATTGGCCCTTCTGACTATACCTCATTTTACTTAGTAGATATTCCTGCGATTCATTTTTTCACAGGAGCACATTCGGACTATCACAAACCTTCTGATGATGTTGAACTAATAAATGCTCCCGGAATGAAAGTGATCGCGGATATGGTTTCGAATGTAATTCGTGAAATGGAAAGCAAGGACAAGCTTGAGTTCAGTAGGACTGTAGATCCATCGCCATCTTCTACACCAAACATGGAAGTTACGCTTGGCGTGCTCCCTGATTATCTGTATGATGGAGTAGGGATGCGTATTGATGGTGTGCGCGATGGCAAGCCCGCCGAAGTCGCTGGCATGGCGAAAGGCGACGTGATTATCAAACTAAATGGAAAAGAGATAAAGGATATCTACGTGTATATGGAAGTATTAGGCGAATTACATAAAGGTGATAAAACCAAGTTGGTGGCCTTGAGAGATGGAAAGGAAATGGAATTCGATATTCAGTTTTAAATATGGACTAAATCTATTAAAATGGAAACAGAAAAAAAGATTGGTGCCGTTACCTGGGTAGACCTGACGATTGATGATGCAGATGGGATAAAAGCATTTTATAAAAACGTTGTTGGTTGGAAGACTTCCGATATTAGTATGGGGGACTATAATGATTATTGTATGGCCTCCCCCGAAGATGACGTTGTGCGAACGGGTATCTGTCACAATCGGGGAACGAATGACGGTATGCCGGCTGCATGGATTATGTATGTTAATGTGGCCAATTTGGACGAAAGTATCGCTACTGTCATCAAGGGTGGTGGTGAGGTTATCAAAGGGCCGAGAAAAATGGGTGACAAAGCGCGTTATTGTATAATTAAAGATCCAGCCGGTGCGCACTGTGGTTTGTTTGATCACGGAGAAGAAGAGGCATAGAGCTAGGAGCATAGGGCAAAGAGCCTAGAGGCAGAAGAGGCAGAAAGGTAGAAGGAAAGTTTGCACCAAACTGAAAAGCAAGTCTGAAGTCTGGCGTCTATAATTCTGGCGTCTGAAAAGAGAGCAAAGAGCATAGAGAAAGGGTAGTGTGGCACACCTGCCGGGCCGCATGAGCTGTGCAGGTGTGCGACACTTGCAGCGCCGCTCATAGGATCTAGGCGGAGGAGGCAGAAGAGCATAAAGTCAGGAAAGTCAAAAAAAATAATCCCTAAGGGATGACATCGCTCAGGGCAGGACGAAGTCCTGTCTCATCATAGACAATAACCCTGAGTCCTGAAGGGGCGGCATATTTGTTTTGAAAAGAATGACCAATGAACTATGAGTTTAGATAGTTTAGAGCAGGCACCTACGGTGACCTAGTTTAGAGAGTTTAGTTTTTGCAAAAATATTTCCCGCATACCGCGCTCCGGACAACTATCGGGAAAACGCACAACTCGAAGAAATCCTTTTCTAATAAATCATATAACTAGAAATATCTAAACACCCCTTTTCGAAAGCACTAAGGCTTTTAGCCACGTACAGGCTGGGGGCAAAACAGCAGAGAGCGTAGAGGGAAATTAATATGACCTAAAAGACCATTTAATCTTAGTAAAATCACTTTATCCTTGTGATTCAATCCCGCTGAGCGGGAGTTTGAGCTACCCTAATGGCCACTTTTGATCTTCTAGTCAAAAAGTGGTGCAAGTAAAAAAATACTAAGCGAGAAAGCAAAACAGATAACCTGAAAAAGCTCGTATGTAAATGCGAGTTTTTTGAATCACTAGTCCCGCTCGAGCGGGATGGTTACTTTTTTGGCAATCCTGTACTATTATCAAGTACAGGACACGTGAAAAAAAGTAACAGAACTGTCGATATTGAAAAAGCATTTTGCCAGAGAAATCAATATCAACTAATTGGTTACTCTTTCTTGTCCTGTAATTCAAAATATTACAGGGCCTGTCCTGTACCTCCTAATGGTGCAGGATGGCGATTTACGAAGTGTATATCGAATAATGCAAATCACTCCATCACTAAATCACTAATAAAATGGGATGCACCTCTCCAGGTGCATCCCATTTCAAACTACAATCACTGCACTTATTTGTTATTAGATAGCATATTTTACTCGGCGTAATTCACTGTGAAGTTTTGGTTTTAGTCCCTGGAATGCATCCCATATGAGATTTGCATCTGAAGGAAAACTAACAGGAAGTATGCGATGTCTTTGTCCTGGATCCAGTGCTCGTTCATCACCAAGTATATTACGTGAGATGTGTGTGAAATTATCCTCGATCTCAATTCGCTTTGACAAGGTACGTGCCCCATTATTCACATTGATGATTTCAATTCTGGTTTGGACCAGCGCATTTTTACTTTGAACCAATTCAACAACAGTGGCATGTACATGTACTATTCTGTCTTTTGTTATATCATTACCTAATGAGTCCTTGGCTACATTTCCTTTTTTATCGAGGACATACTCCCAGCCGTCAGTAATTTCTCTTGTGAATGGAATATGTCTTTCTATCCATTCATCTCTTCCTACCTGAATGTCAAGGATTTTCATAATGACATGATAGTCAAACTCCTCATCTTCATTGAAGTGGGTATAAAATCTATCCCAGCTGCTCCCTATTCTTCCATAGTCCATAGCAAGCAGTTCTTCTTCGTACCCTATTGGCATGAACATATTTGAACTGTTTTCAACACTTACTAATATTTTGTTGATACCCAGGTTCCACATCTCATCTTTCAGTTCTTGACGATAAGATTTTTCAGTGCTGATGGATCGGATATGATCTATCATATTGTATGCTTCTCTGGCTGCATATTTATTTCCCTTCCGAGCAGAAGAAACCATATCAACCAGTCGTTTTTCAAATAAACTGACGGCTGTAGTCTTTGCTTCTGAGATGATCTGCTCTGTGCGCACAAAGGTAAATTGAGCCTTGTAACCGTTTTCACTGATCAAGGGAAGCAAAGGGGCTATTCGCTCCTGGCGATTTTGAATTTTTCGGGCGATATAAACGATGTCTTCCCAAGATTCGGCGCTATTGGTTACTCGCAGCGCTTCTATGTGCGCCATATCGCGTTGTGTGACTTTTTGTACGCCCTCTTCAAGCGCCATGACATAAGCTTCTTTTTTCTTTTTTCCGGCTAGTTTACGAACAGCAAGATTTATGAGTCCATCATAATCTCCGTGGTCTAGCATTTTGTCAGCAGATGCACAGGAGGTGAGTAGTGCGAGTGTAAGTACAGAAATGATTAGATTTTTCATCGCAGTAATGTGTTTGATTACTGTTATGACGAATTGGAAAAGATTGAAGTTTCTAAAGAAATGTTAAGAAAACTTAGGGAGACGTTAAAATGAGCGCTGTTCAAAATGTTAAATCGTACACTTAAACTGTGTCGGAAAACCGGGAAATCTTTAAAGTATTGTCAAAGGAATTGCATGTCATGATCAGTACATCAGTTTTTTGTTAAAAACCATCGATTATCCCTATTCCAAGGTGGTTTGCCAGAGCCGGGTCAATTATGTGGAACCTGTTTGGCAAAGTTTTTATCCAACCCGGGATGATCGATCTTCCCGATGACTATATTGAAAATGACAGTTCCAAAGTTACAAAATTGCTTAGGTGAAAATTCAAATACGTTTTGAGGATACCTCTCCACTTTATTAATGTTATAAATCTATTTTCTTTTGTGTGAATTGTGTAACTAGTATTAATAATTGTGTAACACACTTAATTCCTGAAATTCCTACCTTAGGAAGATTGCATAAATGTCATTCAACAAAATTTTTAATATAGCATTTCGAAGTCAGAGATAGAAGTTTGGCCTCGGGTATGACTATGCGGACAGCGTAGTGTCCGGAATTTGATTACAATTTTCAAGCGAATACCATATGTCCATACAAACAATCAATCCAAACACAAATAAGACGGTAAAGTCTTTTGAAGAAATGACGGAGAAGACAGTTGATGCCAAGGTAGCCAAAGCGCAAGTAGCTTTTCTTGATTGGAAAGAAACCAGTTACCAATACCGGGCTGATTTGCTCCATAAGGTAGCTACACTTATGCGAGTTAAAAAATCAGCACTTGCCAAAACCATCACCTTAGAAATGGGTAAACTCCTTGCGCAGGCGGAAGGAGAAATTGATTTGAGTGCAGCTATCATAGATTATTATGCAGATCATGGAGAAGCGTTTCTTGCCGATAAAGTACTCGATCCGGAATTTGGAGCGGCTATTATTCGAAATAGTCCCATTGGTGTATTACTGGGCGTGATGCCCTGGAACTTTCCATTTTATCAAGTGGCTCGTTTTGCAGCCCCTAATATTATGGTGGGCAATACTATTTTGCTTAAGCATTCCTCTATCGTTCCACAATGTGCTGCTGATATTGAAGAGCTGTTTGAAGAAGCAGAAGCACCTGAAGGATTGTATACTAACCTATTCATCTCTGGCAAACGGGCATCCGCATTGGTTTCTGATAAAAGAATAAAAGGGGTGTCCTTAACGGGAAGTGAAGAAGCAGGTGCAAGTGTTGCCATGGAAGCCGGAAAACATTTGAAGAAGGTTGTGTTGGAGCTGGGCGGTAATGATGTGTTCATTATTCTGGAAGATGCCAATATGGAAAAAACGGTAGAGTGGGCAGTTGTAGGGAGGATGAATAACAACGGTCAGTGTTGCGTAGCCTCCAAGCGGTTCATCGCGGTAGAAGCAATTGCGGATACATTTATTAAAAAGTTTAAGGACAAGTTATCAAAAATGAAAGTAGGTGATCCGATGGATCCTGTAACAGAATTGGGCCCTTTAAGCAGTGAAGCTGCAGCAGTTCATTTAGCCGATCAGGTGAAACGTTCAGTTGATCAAGGTGCAAAAGTTCTATTGGGAGGTAAGCGTTCAAATCGGGAAGGTGCCTTTATGGAACCCACCATACTTACAGACCTGAAACCGGGTATTGCTGCTTATCACGAAGAATTATTTGGACCGGTGGCATCCTTCTATGTTGTAAAAGACGAACAGGCTGCTATTGATCTGGCGAATGATTCTGACTTTGGTTTGGGCGCTTCCGTATTTACGCAAGACATTGAACGCGGTAAAAAAGTAGCGGATCAAATTGATACTGGTATGGTATTTATTAATCACCCTACCTGGACACAGGCCGATCTTCCTTTTGGTGGAACAAAACGTTCAGGTTTTGGCCGTGAACTATCAGCGTTAGGGATTCAGGAGTTTGTGAATAAGAAACTCATTCGAGTAAGCGAACTGAATGATCCGTTTTAACCCGGATTCATTAATAGAACTTTGTAAGGAGA
>JBBKWA010000122.1:0-4353 GCA_037968695.1 Saprospiraceae bacterium | reverse complement strand
TACATTAATAAGGAAAAGAATAAAATTATAACTGCAAATAAACATTCACTACTATATTTCACTCATTCATTATTGATGTGACCATTTATTCGTTGATATAGCTTATTTATTTAGGGGCTTTTCACAAGGAATGTCTATCTTACTATGATGTCATTTGATTCTTAACAAGATTAAATTTGTCTCATACACCTAACTTTTGAAAATTGAAATTATGAAAGCTTGTTACCAAAAGGCTATCACAGTATGTTTTATATTGATTTTATCACTTTTTAGTAAGACGTCATCAGCGCAATGTGATCCTCCTGATCAAACACCAACACCGGTATGCCAGGATGCACCATTGGTTTGCCTTCTGAATGCATGTTATGAAACCTTGAACGTCCCCGAGTCAGGACCAACAGGGTGGTGTGGAGGAAATACTTCAATTCAAAATCCCCAATACTTTCAAGTTGTGCCCACATCACCAGATATAGAAATTCATATCTATGTCGATGATTGTGAAAATGGAACAAGTTTGCAGAGTGCTCTTTTAGGCGCTTGTCCATGGACTGTAAATGATGTCATTGATTGTGATCCGGGAACGAGTCCTGGAGGTACAATGATTCTGATAGGGACTGGATTGACAGTAGGTGGGACCTACTGGCTGATGCTTGACGGGTTTTCAGGAGCATTCTGTAATTATACAATTACATATGCTGAGGGTATTTATAATCCTGGTTTTAGCGAGGAGCTGGAAACGGCAGAAGCAATTCCAGGATCAGTGTGTGCAGGCTATAATAATTTAATGCTGGTTGCTGATCCACCAATTCCATTTGCTCATGGATATTATTGGGTCCTTGGCTGGAGTGGAGATACGATTACTTCTACCTTACCTTCAACGACACTGACAGTGCCTACTACTGTTGATCCGGGAATTTATGAAATATGCGTTAGAGCATTTAGTGGTTGTGATACCACAGATATTGATTTGTGTTTTGAAGTTGAAGTTTATGTACTGGATCCCGAAGAAAGAGATCCCGAAATTTATTGTCCTGAGGAATTTCCATTTTCCTGGGGATCACTTACCATTTCCGGCCCCGGTTTTTATGAACAGTCCTACACATCTCCTGAAGGATGCATCTTTGATAGCACCTGGATGGTGGAAGAATATCCTGAAGTTCCTCTTGGCATAATTGATACAGTGTATTGTTTGCCGGAAGGCGAGTCAGCCTTTTATTATGAAGGTGAAGCCTATGATTATACAGGGACTTACGATCTGGAATATCCGGGGATGGGGCTGAATGGATGTGATTCTATGGCAGAATTAAACCTTGAGTTAATTGGCCTTAACGCTTATGTAGAAGTGACCTGTGAAAACGGAGAATTTGTTCTAACAGCATATCCGTATGACGTTGTTCCCTTTAATGCAGATCTTGATTTTGCCTGGATAGATGGGAATATTGTCGTTTCTGACGAAAATCCATTTTATACGTTGCAAGATGGAGCATATGATCTTGAGATTACTGTCATCGGAGAAACGGGCCAATGCACATATTTTATTGAAACAGTCACTTTTAGTGCCGAAACTTTAACACCGGATCCACCGATATTGACGAATGGAGATACATTGCTTTGTGCACAGGAAGGTGTCTTCTTTTTTGTTGTACCGGAATTTGATCCACTGGAATATACTTGGACAGGACCTTTTAATGTACCCACATTTCAAGATGGCTCAGAAACGGTAGAAATGGATTTTTCAAATTCAAACGGAGGACAGGTTTGTGTTTATGCAACGAATGAATGCGGTGATGGAGAACCAACATGTTTTGAGGTCAGCATTATTCCAGCACCGGTCGCCAGTTTTACTTATGAGCCTATGGTTTGTGCTGACTCCACAACGGTAATCACGTTTACAGGTAGTGCAAGTGCAAATGCTGTTGTGAATTGGAACTTTAACAATCCAACGACAATCGTAGGATCCGGACTTGGGCCTTACACCCTTAGTTGGGGAACGCCTGGAAATAAAACTGTTTCTGTACAAGTAATAGAACCAGGTTGTGACACAGCGTTCTTTTCTCAGGTGATTACCATCAGCTCGCTACAGACCCCAGTGATCAATTGTTCATCAACGCTTTCCTCAGTAACTTTTGACTGGGCCGATGTGGTTGGCGCAAGTGGTTATTTAGTTTCTATTAATGCCGGACCTGCAATGCCAACGGCTATGAGTACCTGGACAGAATCAGGCTTAGCTCCAGGTGCGATGGTTAATATGACACTAACCATTGTTAGTGGAGGACCGTGTCCGGATATCATCATAACAGCAACGTGTACTGCTGAAGATTGTCCGCCACCGACCATTGTGATCACGGGGCAGGACAGTTCATGTTTAAATAATCCATCGATCATTGATCTGGATGCTACGGTCAACGGCAATCCCGGTGTAGGTACCTGGGCGGGTACAGGAATTATCGATTCAGATTTGGGTTTGTTTAATCCTGTTATAGCCACTGGTGGGCAGTATCAGATTACATTTACAACAGATGTCATGGGATGCCCATTTTCTGAAACATATCTGATCACTGTTTTAGATTCCATCACCGCTGACTTTACACTTGATCCGGTGATTTGTATTACAGATCAGGCGACACTAACCTATACAGGAAATGCTTCTGTTTCCGCTGTATTTAATTATAATTTTGGAACAGCCACAGTTGTTTCCGGAACAGGTCCCGGTCCATACCAACTTCGATGGACAGGAGCAGGACCGAAAACTGTTCGATTACAGATTGAAGAAAATGGTTGTACCTCAGATTTGATTAGTCATACGACAAATGTTGGCGCAACATTAAATGCACCGACAATAAATTGTACACCAAATACAAGTGGAATTATATTTTCCTGGATAACTGATCCTGCAGCGGCTTCCTACGCCTACAATACACTTGTCGGACCAGTAGGCACGCTGATAGGAACAGATAGTCTTGAGTTTACAGGCCTTAATCCTGGAGATCCCGTGCAGATAGAAATCATCACCACGTCTGCGGGCCCTTGTCCGGACAGAAGAGATACCTTGGAATGCATCGCGAGAGATTGTCCAATGCCAATGATTACGATTACACCAGTAAGCAGCATCTGCTTATACCCTGGCACCGGGACAGTGGATCTGGAGGTGACCGTCGTTAATGGAAATGGAGCAGGAGGATGGTCAGGCACTGGTGTTACAGATCCGGTGAATGGTGTTTTCAATCCCGTCATTGCAGGAGCAGGATCTCATCAGATAGCCTACAATTACACAGATGATGGCTGTGATTTTGTCAATAGCATAACGATCCGTGTCTATGATATCCCTGAAGCACTAATTAGTAATGCTGATTTGATGATTACCTGTGTTGCCGGTTCAATTTTTCTGGATGGATCAAGCTCATCAGGTGGACCTTTAAGTTATGCATGGTCGACAACAAATGGCGTAATCGCCGGAGGAGGCAATACAGCCATGGCGGAGGCAGCAGCACAAGGAGTTTATCAACTACTTGTGACCAATACGGTTTCAGGATGCGTTGACTCTGTATCCGTAACTGTGACACAAGATGCCAATATTCCTACTGCAAATGCAGGATTGGATAAGACAATTACTTGTGATAGTTTACAATTTACATTGGGCGGGAATTCGACTACAGGTGTAAATATCATTTATAGCTGGTCCACACCAAATGGAAGTATCATTGGCGCTGCCAATGGACGATTCATACAAGCCGATGCTGACGGTACGTATAACGTACTGGTTCGGGATACTTCGAATGGTTGTCAGAGTACTGATCAGGTAGTTATTGGCATTGATACAGCTGTGGCAACAATTATAATGACACCAGGAGATACCATCGATTGTAATACACCAATCACTACAGCACAGGCGATGTTAAGCGAGCCTGTTGCGAATTATGATCTTAGTTGGAATACAATTGATGGCAAGATAGAAGGAAGCTCAACAGGCGCCAGTGTGAATGGATCTCAAGGAGGAACGTACACATTAACGATTTTGAACAAGATCAATGGGTGTATGAATAGTGAGGATGTCGTTATTGAAGAGAGTAATGAGATAATCAATGGAGTCGAAGTGAGTCTGATGAATATCGATTGTAATGGTGATAACAATGGCGCACTATCTGTTAATAATGTAAGTGGGGGAACTGCTCCATATACATACACGTGGAGTGGTACAAGCCAAAGTGGAACAATGTTGACGACATTGGGCCCGGGGACATACACACTGACTGTTTCGGACGCTAATGGCTGTTCCTTTGTAGAGAGTTATCAGATCACAGAACCTGATTTAGTGACTTTGGATATAGGTCCGGATCGGACAGTAAATATTGA
>JBBKWA010000121.1:0-14860 GCA_037968695.1 Saprospiraceae bacterium | reverse complement strand
GTACAGGATGGTGATCCCGTATTATTATCAAATACAGGACACGTGAAAAAAGTAACTAATCTGTCGATATTGAAAAAGCATTGTGCCAACAAAATCTCCAAAAATATTTGTACTATGATAAAAAAACCGATAGAGGACAAAATACATTTTGTCCTCTATAAAATAAAAAAGCCATTCCAGTGCATCACCGGAATGGCTTTTTACTCCAGGGTATTCAGGCATCATGAAAGGTTGAATTTATAGCCTGAAGGCGCAGCCCCTAAACCTGTTTATTTTGTTCCGCTACCTTCTTTTTTTCCTTTATCAAGGTTTTCGAGATATTTCATATTGTCAATATCCAGGGCTTTGGCCAGTTTGCCAATCTTCTTGAGATCGATATTGCCTATAAAGCTCAACATCGCAAAGTCATTACCACCACCGACGATCATCAGGAGTTCTTCAATGATATTGCCATTGTCTTTGATCATGAAGCGAATGTTTTCGCCATCACCACGAGCGGTCATGAGCAGTTCGTATTCGCTGGTATTGATTTTCTTTAATGCTTCATTGTAATATTTTACGGCATCTGTATCGGTATGCAGGATCCGCAGTCCCTTCATGCTGGCGATGACTTCTTTTACCTCCGGTTCCATATCTTCTATATCAATCTTAGAGACCATGCTGAACATCTTTGGGCTGATGTACACCACATCGAAACTTGGATTGTCCATGTAGGCATTAAAATATTTTGAGATCGCGTCTTCCTGACCGAAAGCTGATGCTGCTGTAAACAGTACAGCTAAAAGTGAAAGGGTTAAATTTTTCATGTTAGTATGAATTGTATGAAAGTGAAAAAAAATTATTTAAACATATCGGCATAGACTCCTGCCTTTTTAATATTGAGCATCGCTTCGTCCTGAGACTTATTCAGTTTGGAAGACATATACGCCAGTGCTTCGCGCACTTCTTCATAAGCTGCCCTTGGATCATCATAAGTTTCTGCCATTTGTGGTGCCTGCATGGTTTGCTGGCTATATTGCCAAAGTCCGATGCCGGACAAAACAAAAACAAGTATTGCAGCAGCACTGGCTGCCCAGCGATAGAGCGGCAATACAAGCGGGCCTGTATTCGTGACTTCATGCCGCTGATTGTGCGCCTTGATATCTTCTATGGTCAATTTGCTGCGTTGTTGACGCGCTTCCTTGATCATTTTAAAATAGGTTGACTCGGCACCTTCCGTACGCATCACTTCTTTAAGGAGTTGCTCTTCCTCCTGAAGGTTTGTTTCAGCGTTCCAGTATTTATTTAAAGACTTGTCATCCATGGTGATCATTGTATTTGATAGAGTCCAATAGTATTCATCTTACTTAGCATTCGTTGCATGTGTTTTCGCGCTCTGAATAAACTGACTTTAACATCATCGAGATTAAAGCCGGTGTGTTCGGCGATTTCTTCATAGGACATCTGCTCGATTTCGCGCAGATGAAATACGCTTCGTTGTTTTTCTTGTAGTTGTCCGAGACAAGTATGTACCATGTCCATCAGATCTGCTGATTCCATTACCTGGTCAGGTATTGGTTCATTGTCGCTAATGGAGTAAGCTTCGTCGACGTTGACTTGATTCTGTGTTTTCTTTGCTTTTCGCAAGACATCCAGGGAGCGGTTTCTTGTTAGGACCATCAACCAGGCTTCCAGGTTTTCTATTTCGTCAGCGTCTTTTCGCTTTTGCCACAGTTTGAACATGACATCCTGAACAATATCTTCTGCGACGTCACTTTCTTTTACGAACCGGAGTGCATAACGAAAGAGCTTGTCTTTCATTTTATTGAATATTGCTTCGTATTGTTCAGTATTCATTTCGTTATTGTTGACGCTCCACCACCGTATTTGTTACACGTATACTATACTTTTCTGGTGATTAGTGGTTAAAAGCATGAAAATGAGTGTTTTATTGGTCTTTTAATCAGGAATTGACCCCAGATTAGTTAGTTGTGGGACTAAATATGGATTTGCGCCGAAGAGAGATTGATTTACCAAAACTGAGACTATAGTGCCTTCAGCACCGCCTTTTTTACCTTTTCAAGATCGGATTTCATCTTGGTCAGATCTTGCTGCAATACCGATAGTTCATCAACTTCCGTCTTAACTAGGGTATCAAAATTCAGAAACTGATCATTCATCCGGATCTTAATGGATTCGATATAAGCGTACAGCTCTTCAGTCAGTTCTTTCTGCAATCGGATCCGGCCCTTGTCCATTTCAGATCTGTATTGGCGCATGACTTTGCCACGCTGCAGACCAAGCGTAACACCTGCTACTAAAAATCCTAATGCCGTCAGCACGCCACCGGTGATATCAAATACCATCCCTTGCGTGACGGCCGCAAGTATAATTCCTACCACCGCGACGCCGCTCCCGGCGGCAACATTAGTGCCCACCTGCGAATCGGTATTGATTAGATTTTTGGTCGTGAAATTTTCTGTGCGGGCTAGAAACTGATCAAAAGCTTCTCTTAGTTCCTTCAATACATTTTGCCGTCGTTGCGCTATTTCGGAGAATATTTCGTGATCATTGGCAAGAATGGTTTTGCTATTTCGAATCTGCAGATCGATGGTATGTGCCATCTGTTGAATGCTCTCTGCCAGATCAAGTACGCGGTCATTTATTTTTGCTTGCATACCAGAACCGAAATCTGCTTGCAGGCGTAAGGTGAAAGTTTCAAGCCATGACTTGAGTGATTGTGATTTTGAAAAAATCGAACCGATCGATCTTTTTAGTACGGTGAAAAACGAAAGCGCACTGCTGAGTTCATGGTCATAGGTATTGGCCACCCGGTCATATGCCGCCATGAGGTTTTCGGTCAGGATGTCACATTGTTGTTTTGCTTTTTTACTGTGATCCGCCAGTGATTTTTTGATCTCTTCCCGAAAGGAAATATCTGCATCTAACTGCAGCTGACGGTCATCCAATCCTTTTTGAAGTCGCGAGACGATTTGCAGCATCGTCTCCGAAGAACTGACCAGTTTATGTTGCTGAGCTTTTCCTCCTGTGATCTGATCTAGGATAAATTGTTTGAGTGGGCCAAACCCACTTTGATCATACCTTCCATCCAATTCGTCTTTTGCTGAAACTGCAAAAACAACCGGCTTCTTAATTCCTTTTTGCTGCGCATTTGAAATCACGCCCTGGATATTAATGTCAAGATCAGGAGCCTCCATCAAGTCTTTCTGTTGCAGGACAAACACTATTTTTTTATGCCATTCCTCATGCATGAAATCAAAGAAATCCCATGATGATTGGCGGTATGGATTTTTTGATTCAAATACAAAAACGATAAGGTCTGCACCGGGAATAAAGCGCTCTGTGATCTCCTGATGATGCGCGATAATCGTGTTTGTTCCCGGTGTATCAACAATAGCAATTTCTTTTAGGATTTCACTGGGCTGATATACTTTCTTGAGATATGGACTGATCACTTCGGTTTTCGCTTCCTCGCCATAGAGTATGAGTTGTATCGTATCCGTCATAGGGGAGGGCGCAACAGCACACAATCCGGGTTCACCAAGCAAGGCATTGATAAACGAACTCTTTCCCGCTTTGACTTCCCCAACGATGACAAACATGTAAGGATCATCAATGCGATCGATCAGATCATGGATCACGCGTATGGAATCTTCATGGCCTATTCGGTTTGTAAATATCCCGAGTTGGCTCAGCACTTCTTTTAATGCTTCTTTATGTTCCTTCAGTTTTTGATCAATGACCTGCATCATGGTTTTTCATACAGTTTGTTGGCATAACGGGCAAGATAATCATAAGTCCCCGGCCCCAGATGACATAATGGATCCAGGATGCTCAGGTTGGGCAGATGTGATTGATGGATACGAAGCGCCTGCGCATATTCCGGAAATTTCATTTTAGGATTTGGTGAATCGCCACAAGAAACGCCATTGCGTAGGTCTAAGATATGTTTGTCTGCTATCGGTTGGTACACTTTTGTTAATTCAAAGGGCCAGTCGCCCTTGATTAATATGGTAACATATTTTAGGCACGCCAGGTTCATTTCCCATAGCGTCTCATACTGATAGGTTAGAATGGGTTCAAGGCCACTAATGACTTCTTCTGCAAAGGCTGTTTTTCCGTAGGCTGTTTTTATACTTCTCAGGTGTTTTATCGCCCAATCTTCATCGTAGGCGATCTGTACATCCTGTATCTGCATTTGCTGGTGTTTGCCTTTTTGAAGTGGTATCGTCAGGGCTTGGGGGCCATCCGTTCCCAGGATGCAGGTCTTATTGCGCCAGCTTCGCTTTTGATAATGCTCATGGGCTTCCAGCAGAATACTGCCTTGGGACAACCAATGCGCGAAATACGCTATAGAAGGTATATATTGGTTACCAAGGATACAACCCATTTAGTCTTTATTTTAAATGCACAAAGTTAAGTTTGATGCCTGAAGATATCTATTGGCAGAAATATGCTGCTCGTTTTAAATCCTTTCCGGCCGTTTTAGCGCCTGATGTATCTACAGCTGAAATAGCTGTATGCATACCTGTTTTTGCAGAGCCTGACTTGTTGTTGACACTGGCATCGCTGCAGAACTGCACACTTCCCGAATGTATTGTTGATGTCTTGCTTTGTTTTAATAAAAATGAAGAGATGTCTATGGAAGAGCATGCGATTCATAATCAATCCTGGAAGGATTGTCAGCACTGGATTGAAAACAATCAAAGTGAAAGACTTCGTTTTAGGCCGATTTGTTATGAGGTTTTACCTGATCCACAAGGAGGCGTAGGCTGGGCGCGTAAGATGGTGATGGATGAAGCTGCCAGACGACTCGAGCAATGTGGTGTTATACTTTGCCTGGATAGTGATTGCACAGTTTCAAAGAATTACCTGGAAGAAGTGTACAGCTACTTTTTAGCGCATCCTGATTGTCAGGCAGCCTCCATATATTATCAGCACCAGTATGAAGATTTGGAAGTGGTCACCAGAAAAGCTATTGTCGATTATGAATTACATCTTCGTTATTTAGTACACGCGTTGCGATGGACAGAGCACCCATTCGCTTTTCAAACGGTCGGGTCATCAATGGCCGTAAGGCGAAGAGGTTATCTGGCGCATGGCGGGATGAATACCCGTAAAGCAGGAGAAGATTTTTACTTTCTCCAAAAGTTTATTGAAGTGGACACCTTACATGAGATTAAGACAACTACAGTCTTTCCCTCTTCCAGAATATCTTTCAGAGTACCGTTTGGTACCGGCAGGGCGATGCATCAGCTACTTTCCGGACACGAAGAATGGCTGACGACTTCTTTTGCAAGTTATGCCGAGCTCAAACTACTGCTGAGTAAAATCAATCTGTTGCGACAAGTTTGTATTGAATCACCACCAGAACAAACAGAACAATTGCTTCGCCTTGAGTTTGATGCTCATCCCGCGCTGTTATCCTATTTGGATGAGCTAGATTTTTATTCGGAATGCATTCAGATCGTTCACCAGACGGCATCTGTAACCTCTTTTAGAAAAAGGCTGTTCCGGTTTCTCAACGCTTTTAGGGTCATGCGTTATTCCCATTACATGCGCGACCACTATTATCCTGATACGCCGGTATTGGAGGCTGTGAAGTCATTAGCCGTTGAATTGAAATGGAACCAAAAAAATCTGAACTCTGCAGAAGATTATTTGAAATTATTCAGAGCGATAGACAAAGGACTTTGAGCGAAAAACGAAAAACGAAAAACATCTCTGCGTCTCTGCGTCTCTGCGTGAGACTATTTTTGAAGTCAGAAAAACATCTCTGCGTCTCTACGCCTCTGCGTGGAACTATTTTTGAAGTCAGAAAAACAACTCTGCGTCTTTGCGCCTCTGCGTGGAACTATTTTTGAAGTCAGAAAAACATCTCTGCGTCTCCGCGCCTCTGCGTGAAACTATTTTTGAAGTCAGAAAAACATCTCTGCGCCTCCGCGCGAACCTCTTAGTTCTAGCGAAACATCTCCACACCAGAAAAGTGAAAACCACCTTCAATCAGCGCATTCTCATCAGAATCTGAACCGTGAACAGCGTTTTCACCGATATTCTTAGCAAATAGCGCTCTAATAGTTCCGGCATCAGCTTTTGATGGGTCAGTGGCACCAATCAGCGTACGGAAGTCCGCAACAGCATTGTCCTTTTCAAGCACGGCAGCAACGATCGGCCCTGAAGACATAAACTCTACTAATTCACCATAAAATGGTCTTTCGCTGTGGACAGCATAGAATTCTCCGGCTTTTTCAGCAGAAAGCTTGGTGTATTTCATGGCTACAATTTTGAAACCGGCTTTGTTGATTTGGGCCAAAATTGCTCCTATATGTCCTGCTGCTACTGCATCAGGCTTTATCATCGTAAAGGTTAGATTGCTTGCCATATGTCTGTTTTTGATATTTTTCCGTTTAAATAGGGGCGCAAATCTAGCATATTTGTTAGTATCATAATAAAATAAGACCTTTGCGCCCTGAAAAAATCAAGAAATAGATAGTGGATTCTTTACATCAATTAGTTCGTCAGCCTTCCCGTGTGGTCATCGTGACCCACAAGAATCCTGATGGCGATGCTTTGGGATCCTCGTTGGCGTTGGCAGCAGTCCTCACCAAACTAAGGCATACAGTCAAAGTCGTCCTGCCGAATGATTTTCCACCACTGTTTAACTTCCTTCCCGGAATCGATGATGCCATTATAGGTGAAATGAACCCGGCCGAAGCAGTAGAAGCTTTTGAGAAAGCGGATATTATCTTTTGCCTTGATTTTAATTCACTCGACAGAATAGATCGATTTGGACAGGATGTAATGGATTCCAAAGCCATCAAAATCCTGATCGATCACCATATAGACCCGGAGCCATTTGCAGATCATGTTATTTCCGAGACTGCCGCAAGTTCAACTGCTGAGCTGATCTATGATTTTCTGGTGGATAATAAGCTTGAAGAATATATCGATGTGCCGATTGCGGAGGCGATCTACACCGGTATTCTCATGGATACAGGATCCTTCCGGTATGCGACTAACACGCGGGTCTTTGAAGTAGCCGCAGCATTGAAGCGTCTAGGTATGGATGACTACTTATTGCAAATTCGATTGTTTAACAGCATGACAGAAAAGCAGCTTAAATTGCTTGGCCATTGCCTGGCGAATCGAATGGAGCTGATTACAGAATATCAAACAGGCATTATTTGGCTTGAAAAAGATGATTACAAAAAATGGTCCATCGGTCGGGGCGATACCGAAGGAATCGTGAACTATATCCTGATGGTGCGCAATATGAAAATGGCTATCTTTATTTCTGAACAACAGAATGTGACGAAGCTTTCATTTCGATCAAAAGGGAATATCAATGTGCAGGAAATCTGCAACACCTATTTTAATGGCGGAGGGCACAAGAATGCTTCAGGCGGACAGATGAAAGCATCAGTGCAGGATACGCTAGCCAAAGTCAAAGAAATTATTCCATTAACAATGAACTCATATCTATTACAACATGAACAATAAAATCTTTTTTTCGCTGCTATGCATTGGCATTTTAGCAGCCTGTAGCTCAGGAAATGGTCGCATGAAGGCCGAATCAGGATACGAATACCAAGTTATTCGAAAGGGAGACAATGAGCCTATTCCTATGGACAGCTACATTTTCTTTCATATGTCCTTAACGCAAAAGGATTCAGTTTTGCAGACGACCACCACAATGGGGCGACCTTCTGTCTTGAAACTGATGGAAGACAATAAGAGTTATGGACAACTCGAAGGGCTGGTCGATCTGATGGGGACACTCCACAAAGGAGACAGTCTGCTTTTTTATTTTCCGGTCGATTCTTTCGATCAGTTGCCTCCTGGGTTTGATGCTTTTACCGAGGATATGATTTACCATGTGGGTATCGTAGATGTCATGAATGAAGAGCAATTTAAAGCACATTCTGATTCTCTTCAGGCAGAAGTGGAAAAAGAAAAAGAAGTTGTGAAGGCACGCTTTCCGGAAGTGGAAGCGTTGGCAAATGACCATTGGAAAAAGTATAAAGACGGAGATTTTGACGGCCAGATTCAACGCACGGCTTCAGGATTGAGATATATCATCCATGAAGAAGGTGATGGTGCTAAGCCGGTCGCCGGTGAGCAGGTTTCTGTTCATTACTATGGCATGCTCGATGCGGATGCAAAAATGTTTGACTCTTCATTTAAAGTAGGACAGCCTTATCAATTTCCGTTAGGTGTTGGTCAGGTGATACAAGGATGGGATGATGGCCTTCTGGAGTTTAAGAAAGGAACGAAAGCAACACTTTTAATTCCTGCTGCACTTGGGTATGGTGCTGCCGGATCACCGCCGATGATACCTGAAAATTCAGATCTGATTTTTTACGTAGAATTAGAAAAATAATAATTAGGAGGGGCTTCGGCCCCTTTCTAATGCAACTTTATAGACTATGACACCAGATCAGTTTGCAGAACTGAAGTCCCGTATGGGCGTTTTGGGGAGGTATCTTTGACGTCGATAGACGCAGATTACAATTAGAAGAAAAAGAACAACTCACTTTAGACCCGGAGTTTTGGAACGATGGTTCTCATTCCGGCGAGGTCTTAAAAGAGATAAAAGCACACAAACACTGGATCTCCAACTTTGAAGCCATTCAAGCTGTTGTCGATGACCTTGGTGTTCTTCTCGAATTTTATGAAGCTGACGAAGCTACCGAGGAAGAGCTGGACGCTGCCTACGAAAAGGCGGTGGCCGTACTCGATGACGTAGAGTTTCGAAGTACACTCAATCACCCCGAAGATGTCCTCTCTTGCATCCTGGAAATCAATGCAGGTGCCGGCGGTACCGAAAGCTGCGATTGGTCAGAGATGTTATTGCGCATGTACGTCATGTGGGCAGAGAAAAACGGGTACAAAGTATCCGAACTGAACCGACAGCAGGGCGATGTAGCCGGTATAAAAAGTGCAGAAATCGAAATTACAGGAGATTACGGCTATGGATTGTTGAAAGGGGAGAATGGCGTACATCGATTAGTGCGCGTGAGTCCTTTTAATTCCCAGGGAAAGCGAATGACTTCTTTTTCTTCCGTCTTTGTGCATCCCATGATCGATGATACCATTGAAATAGAAATTAAGACGGATGATATTGAGTGGGACACTTTTCGCTCCAGTGGAGCAGGAGGCCAGCACGTCAATAAAACGGAATCAGCGGTTCGCGTTCGTCACTTGCCATCGGGAATTGTAGTAGAGTGCCAGGAAGAAAGATCGCAGCATAAAAATCGCGACAAAGCGCTTAAAATGTTGAAGTCACGATTGTATGAAAAAGAAATAGAGAAAAAGAATGCCGAGCGGGATAAAGTGGAAGCAGGAAAAACCAAAAACGAGTGGGGGAGTCAGATAAGAAGTTATGTGCTCGATGACCGAAGAGTAAAAGATCATCGAAGCCAACATACCGTGCATAATCCAGACCTGGTATTAGCCGGAGATCTGAATGACTTTATAAAGGCCTTTCTGATGTGGAGTAAAAAAGTAGAAACGGAAGTGTAATATCTTTTTTATCTGGCGAGTTTTAAGATTCTCATTGCGCCCCGGATGACAATAATAAAAACGATCGTGCCAATGATCAAATCGGGTTTGTTTGAGCTAAGCACACTGACCAGGAGGCCTGCGGCAATTACGCCTAGATTTATTATTACGTCATTGGAAGTAAAAATCAAACTGGCTTGGATATGGGCATCTTCTTTGTTTTTGGATTTTTGCAGGAGATAAAGGCAAATTGCATTTGCTATTAATGCTAAAACCGAAACTGATATCATAGTAGATACGTCGGGCAGTTTTTCTGTTCCGAAAAAACGTCTTAATATTTCTACAAATCCAATGATCGCAAGCGTTATCTGAAAATATCCGGCAATTTTTGCAACTTTCTTTTTTCTTATCAAAGTACCTCCAACCGCTAAAAGACTAATGCCATAAACAAATGAGTCGGCAAGCATATCCAGGCTATCCGCGACCAGTCCCATTGATTTTGAGATCAGCCCGGTAGTCATTTCAATGATGAAAAAAGAAAAGTTAATGGCGAGAACAGTCCAAAGTATTTTTTTCTGGTTTTGAGGTTCTCCATAATCCGCTTTGCTGGTAACTTCTGTTGAGATTACTTTTTCAGCTAGACTCAATTCGTGAATTGCTTTTTCGATTTCATCTACATGGCCCTCATGGTAAACGGTCAATTTTCTGTTTATAATATCAAATTCCAAATTTTTGATGTCCAAATTTCCCTGCAGTTTTGTTCGGATCAAATGCTCTTCCGAAGCACAGTCCATTTTGGAAATTTTGAATATTGTTTTTTTCATTCACCGTCCAGTTTTTCTGCATTGTCTAAAACGTCTGTTGTTTACGCTACAGTTGATTTTACCCATTGCCCATACTTTTCATTGACTTCGACAGGCCAATGCAAAATAGCAGGGACATCGTAACTATGATGTTCTTCAAGAAAAGTGATTAACGCTGGTGCTTTTGATGGGATGGTTTTTAACAGTAGTACTGTTTCCCCTTCCTCTTGGATGTTGTCGTTCCAGAAATAACTTGATTGCGTTGGAAAACTATTCGCACATGCTGCTAACTTTTGAGTGACGACTAATTTTCCCAAAGAAGAAGCTTCTTCAGCATTTTTTACGGTGGTATAAAAAAGAACGATTTTCATAACCCTTAGAGTGATAGTATATCGGCCATCTTAAGGAGTTCTTTGTCAATTTCTTTATGCCGGTTAATGGCATCATCAAAAGGAACAAGTTGCATATGGCTGTTCTGAATACCGACCATTTTATTCGTATGCCCTTGCAAAATAGATTCAACAGCAGTGTAGCCCATGCGGCTGGCAATTAATCGGTCGAGCGCGGAGGGTGCACCGCCGCGTTGTAAATGACCAATAATCGTCACTTTCGTTTCATATTCCGGAAACCGGATACTGATTTCATTTGCCAACTGCTGGGCATTACCATTTTCATTTCCTTCTGCTACGACAATCAACGAGAAAAGCTTTTTACGCTTTTCCCCTTTTTCCAAATGCTGGATGAGTAGATCCAAATCGATCGAAGATTCCGGAATGAGGATGGCTCCGGCACCACTTCCTATTCCTGTATTCAAAGCAATATAGCCTGTATCTCTTCCCATTACTTCAACAAAAAACAAGCGGTTATGCGATTCAGCAGTATCCCTGATTCGATCCAAAGCCTCTATCGCCGTGTTGACTGCTGTATCAAATCCAATGGTATAGTCAGTGCCATAAAGATCATTGTCAATCGTACCCGGCACACCGATGATGGGTATTCCATATTCCTCATAAAATAGTTTTCCGCCGGTAAAGGTGCCATCACCACCAATCGCAATCAAGCCGTCAATACCTTTCGACTGTAAAGCCTCATAAGCCATTTTGCGCCCTTCCGGTGTTCGGAATCGTTTACTCCTGGCTGTTTTAAGGACAGTCCCACCGCGATGGATAATATTCCCAACATCGCGTTTGTCCATTTGAACAATATCCCCTTCGATCATGCCTTCATAACCACGATATATACCAAACACTTCAAGGTTGTGATATACGGCTGTTCTGACCACGGCTCTGATAGCGGCATTCATACCGGGAGCATCACCCCCGGAAGAAAAAACAGCAATACGGCGAATCTCTTTTTTGTCTTTATTCATTAGAAATATGTGATTCAAATAGTTTGTGCGATGGATTCCTGATAAACTGACCCGGTGCAAAACCAAATTTCTTAAGTTCGCTCGTCAATAAGTCAGCAAAAATAGCTCCAATCGAACCAATAATATGAATTGGTCCTTCAGGTTTTAAAGGTGCCAGATGCCTTTCAATGAAAAGGCTCAAACGCGATGCCATAAGATCTTGCATCCATTGATTTTCTTTATGGTGAACCGCAACTTCCACAAACGAAGCAAGGAATTGGTTGGGGGAAGCGCTGGCCCTAAGTTTTTCGAAAAAACCTGCTCTTCCATCGGGTAAAAGGTCTTTCATTTCTTCTTTAACTTCATCAGGCATTGTATTGTAAAAATATGCCTGAATAAGCGATTTCCCGATGTCTGAACCACCCCCTTCATCGCCAAGGATATAACCAAGAGAAGTGGCCTGTCGGGTTATTTTTTCTCCATTCCAGACGGCGGCATGACTGCCAGTGCCTAGAATCGCGATTGTGCCCGGTTGTTTTCCATTCGCTGCGATGGCGGCACCAACGAGATCAGATTGGACACAAATCTCACTGTCTGGAAAATATCGTGACAGCTCCTGCTTTACCTCCTTTGCTATAAGCTCACTAATGACCCCAGTGCCATAATACCATATGTTTGAAAAAATCTGCCCTTTGGTTAGATGACTAAGGGATTCAAATAGTTTATTGCCTTGCTGAGGGGTATGCATCAGCGGATTAAACCCGTTGAGATGAATTTCATGGTCACCTCCATTGCTGTACCACCATGTCGATTTGGTTGACCCAATATCCCCAACAAGGATTGCTGTCTGCATAGAAGGGTAAATTTACAGAATATTGATGCCAAAGGAATGATATTTTATAAAAATGTGTTTGTAATCCTAAGGATTAGGGCACAATTCGTTTTGACCTTATCGAATTATCGAAATTTTAAGCTGATTGGTCGGCGGATAGATTGATTTTTTGGGAAGTTCCCTTAGTCCTTAGTACATTTGAGTTGAACCTGTTTTAACAAATGAAAAACTATGTCCAGAATGTTAATTATTATAGCCATTGTGGTGATCGTCGGGTTATACCTGATGAGTACCTACAACAAATTAGTGCGCCTCCGCAACGGAGCAGAAGAAGCGTTTAAGTCCATAAATGTCTTTCTGAAACAACGGTATGACCTTATCCCCAACCTGATCAACACAATAAAGGGCTATACGCAGTACGAAAGCAGTACCCTTGAAAAGATAGTAGAACTGAGAAGCAAAGCCATGACATCCGGTGGAAAAGATGGTGGAGCTGCCGAGCTTCAGCTTTCCAGTGCATTGAAAAGTGTTTTTGCCCTGTCAGAAAATTATCCCGATCTAAAAGCAAATCAAGAATTTTTACAACTGCAACAAACGCTTTCTGCGCTTGAAGAAAGTATCCAGCGCTCCAGAAGATATTACAATGCTTCAGCTCGTGATATGAATGATGCTGTTGAAATGTTTCCAAGCAATCTGATCGCCGGCCCATTTGGCTTTCACCGCATGGAGTACTTTGAAGTGGATGAAGCAGAGACAAAGAATGTAAAAGTGCAGTTCTAATCCTATGATCAAACACCTCCTGTTAAGTTTTCTTTTTTTACTGAGTTTTGCGATTCAGTCAAAAGCAGAGTATTTCACGATTACAAATTATGATATCGTCGTTACATTTAACGAGGATGGTTCCGCTGATTTTGAAGAAGTCATTGAAGTGAAATTTACGGAACCTCGTCATGGTATCTTTCGCTTTATTCCTTTGCGCAGCAATGTGAATAATAAGCGGGTAGACCGGATGATCGAAAATGAAAAAGTGGAAGGTTTCAATTTTAAGACCTACAAGGAGAACAACAATTTTGTTTTTAAAATAGGGGATGGCAATATTTATGTTGATGGGACACAAACCTATCGGCTGAAATATCATGTTGTCAATCCGCTTAATTTTTTTGATGATAAGCACAGTGAGTTTTATTGGGACCTGTTAGGGACATCATGGCCTGTAGCTATTGAGCAAGCTTCCTTTAAATTAAATTTTCCTGCAAATGTTCAATTGCTGCAGGAGGATGTAAGAAGTTACTCAGGGGCTTCCGGATCTACTACAAACGATATCCAATTGCAGGTACAACCGAGATCTATTGTTGGGAAGACGACCAGAGCCCTTTCTGTAGGAGAAGGCATGACGGTGGCGGTCAATTTTGTGCCGGATACGTTTAAAGCCAAAAGTTCATGGTCTATTTTTTTAAAACGGCACGGTTTGTTATTTGCGCCATTGATATTTCTTTTTGGAGGACTTTGGACGAAGCTGCGTGCGCGAAATAAAAAGCAAACCATCATGACAGAATACTTTCCTCCGGAAGGTATTTCCCCGGCCGTTGCAGGGGGCTTTGTAGATCATAGTGTGGATAATAATGATGTCCTCTGCCTGATACCACACCTGGCCAATATGGGCTATTTGCGTATGGAAGTAAAGGAGGGTGGTTTTCTAAGAAAAGATAGTATTACATTCTTTAAATTAAAAGAAGCCGGACCTGAATTGTTTGTGTTTGAAACTTCATTTTTTAATTCGCTATTCGCCAGTGGCGATGAGGTGAAATTGAAATACCTGAAGGATAAATTCCATACCCAATTATCCAGCATTAAGGTGTCTGTCAAAGAATGGATCAATCTTCAGGGTTGGTATGCAGCCGATCAGAAAAAATTAGGTTGCTGGACCGGCGTAGCGGGTTTAGTGGCCATTGCATGGGGAGGCTACGCACTGCTTGCAAGAGAAAACATGGATGGGATCGCACTGATAGTGACAGGCTTTTTACTATTTGGTTTGGCCACACAATTCAACAAACGTTCACCTGAGGGAAATGCAACCTATCGACATTTAGAAGGCTTTCGCCGTTTCGTAAAAAAAGCAGAGCGCCCGGTCATTGAGCGCTTGATGAAAGACGATCCCTTATACTATGATAAGACCATGCCGTTTGCTTTAGCTTTTGGCTACCTTAAACAGTGGAATAATCAGTTTGAAGGCCTTTTGACACAACCTCCATCATGGTACGGCGCACCAGGAATGCATGGCGCACATTTAGGTCGTTCATGGGATAATTTCTCCACCAGTTTTCCATCCGAGATTAATGATATTGGTTCCGTCTTTAATAGTGCCCCTAGTAGCAG
>JBBKWA010000120.1:0-7932 GCA_037968695.1 Saprospiraceae bacterium | reverse complement strand
TTTTTTATTAGTAATTACTTAGTCTTTTCGACTTAGCATGCTTTTCGACTTAGCATGCACATATTCCGTTTTCTCATTTTAAATTATTAAGTATGTTTCCTTGTAAAATTGGAAGCGTGTTTGTTTTGTTGATTCTTGGAATCAATACCACTTTCGCTCAGCGGACTGTTCCCGTTGAAGAAGTCATCAATCAAACACTTCAAAGAAGTCATCAATTAAAGGCCGCAGACGCCCTGATCGATCATGATCGGTTGATGGAAAAAACCGGTGGCTTCCTTCCTGATCCTGAACTTATATTAGAGAGCCCTACAGGAAAATTTATGGCCTTGGGCATTCAGCAATCTTTTGCTTTTCCAACAGTATATGCAAAGCAAAAGCAATTGGCCCGGGAGCAAACCGCTCTATCAGAAAAGGCGAGGATGATATCAGAAGCAGAGCTAAGAAAGCGGATTAAAAGTGCTTACCTCGAATGGCAATCAGCCACTGAGAAGAAGGATCTTTTAAAGGTTCAGGATAGTCTCTTGCTGTCCATTGCTAAGGCAGCTGAACGACAGCATCTCGCAGGGCAAATTGATTTTGTGGAGAAGACTTATCCGGGAATAAAATATACCGATATCCATACACAATACCTTGAGGCAATGATGGAGGTAGAGGGAAGTATGCACATCGTCCAGCGTTATGCCGGCATATCCGATAGTATTATTCCTTCGCCTTTTGTGAAGCAAGTCAATGATTTTACCTTTTCTGCGCGCAGCATGGATAGCATCAATTTGGTCAACACACCTATTATGGCTTATCATCGGCAGGGAGAACGCATAAGTGAAAAGGCAATTAAACTGGAAAAACACAATGTGTTTCCTGATATGACTATTGGGTACTTTAACCAGGCAGATAAAAGTACTCCGTTTCCACAAAGACTTCGATTCGGTTTGTCCGTGCCACTATGGTTTTGGCAATATAGCACCTCAATACATGCCGCAGAAGCAATGTTGACCGTTTCAAAAAACCAAACAGCGGCAGGTGCCCAGGATTTGTCGCAAGCGTGGATTTACGCAAAAAATGATGCACTGAAATATGAAATTGCCATCGCCTATTATGAGTCGGATGGGCTCATCCAGGCCACTGAAATGATGAAGGCCGCAGATAGAATGTTTTCTTCAGGGCAGTATGATTATATCAAATACCTGACCACACTATCAGATGCCTTTAACATGAAATTGAAATACATCTCCCTCGTTGAAAATTATAATCAAGCACTTATTTCTTTACAATATTTAATTGGTCAATAATGAATTTATACCTCAATACACTATTTATATTTCTGGCCGTATTTTTTTGTACTTCTACAGTGCATGCCGGACCAGGACATACACATGAAGAAGATACGACAGGTAAAATAGAGGAACAAGCGCCGTATGCTTCTTCAGAGGCCTCTTCAGAAAAGTATGAACTCTTACTTCGGTATGCTCCTTTACATCCGGGAGAAGACGCAAAGCTCACGCTTTTCATAAGTGATTATGAAACAAACAAGCCTGTCAATGAAGCCAGGATCAGTATCGTTGCTCAGGAAGATCCTTCGATAGTTTTTACAATTCATCAGAATGGTAATGGTACTTACGCTGTAGAAACCTCTTTTCCACAAGAAAAAATGTATGCATTAGCCGTCAATTTGGAAGGATCCTTAGGACCAGACCTTTTGTTACTTCAGGAGATCAAGGTAGGCCTTGAGGAAATACATGAACACAATGGGTTTTTCGCTCATTTTTTTGAAGGCAGTAACTGGTATTTGATTTCGATAGCTTTATTTATTGGCCTCCTCGCTGGGTTCCTTTTACGGAAAGGAAATGGAAAGCAAGGAACAAAAACGCTTGCGCTCATTTTGGTATTTATAGGATGTGCTTTGCCATTTCAGCAATCGAGTGCGCATGGTGGAGATAGTCATGATGAAGGACCCTCCGGTAATAATTTTTCAAATACAGTTCCTGTTCCAAAAGAATCCCAGTTTCTTTTTGATATCTACACACAGAAAGTATCGAAAGGAATCTTTCAGGAAAGCAGCCATTTGTTTGGCACTATATTTCCGAGCAGCAATGGCCAGGCGGTTATCTCTGCCGATCAAAATGGAACAATAGAACAAATAAGTGTCCGGGTGGGGCAACAAATTGTCAAAGGGCAAACACTGGGAATTGTTAGAAAGACCATTGATGTAGGAACACAAATCAACATGGCATCAGAAGCAAATATTTTGGCGGCTGAGTATGAAGCTGCTAAAAAGGAAATGGAACGACTTTCATCAATTCAAGATATAGCGGCTAAGCGGGATCTTGATGAAGCTGCAGCGAGGCTTCAAAAAGCAGAAAGCAATTTCGCTTTATTTAATAGTAAAGCTGGAAGAACGATTACGCTTAAATCGCCCATATCTGGGGTAATAGGAAATTTTAAATTGTCCATAGGGACGACAGTGACAGCAGGTCAAACCATATTTACGGTCACCGATCTTTCCCTTCTTTATGTCGAAGCACAAGTGTTTGATAGAGATGCAGATAAAATTGTTGCTGACGCAGCCTATACTATGGAATGTGTTAATGATAAAGATAAGCACTCGAGTAGCCGGATTAAATTGCTTTCGAAAGCCCTGGAAATAAATTCGACGAATCAATCGCAAAAAGTTTTGTTTCAAGTGGAAAACCCTGATGGTGATTTTAAAATTGGAGAGTTTGTCAATATCCGGGTATTTGACCAATCCCCTTCGCAACATATCACCCTCCCGAATAGTGCTATTTCTGAAATAAACGGCAAGCCTGTAGTCTTTGTAAAAGCCTCAGCAGAGCACTTTTCAGTCCGATATGTACAGGTTGGGCATAATAATGGAACCTACACCTCGATTGTGAAGGGATTGGAAGAAGGAGAAAGAGTAGTCGTCAACGGGAGTTACCAGCTAAAAATGATTTTTCTTAACCAATAGTCTTACCATAATAATTTAACAAAAAACTGATTTAACCTAATTATTTAAAATGAAAATGTATATAAAAATATTGATTTTTGGCGTGAGCCTTATGGCTATTGGGGGGATAACTTCCTGTAAGCAAAAAAGTGAAGATCCGTCAAACGAGCAAGCTACTGCGCATCCTGATGACCATGGTCATGTCCATGATTATGCTTGCCCTATGCACCCTGAAATGCAGGGTCACGAGGGGGAGCATTGCAATACATGTGGAATGGCATTTGAAAAAACGGATGGATCAGTTGATGCAGGACAATTCAAAATGGAATTTCATGCTTCCTCTGAAGCAATTGTTTCCGGTGAGCAGGTAGCGCTTTTCTTTCATCCGAGAAATCTGATGGCAACTCAGCTTGCTGTTCCGTTGGATATATCGCATGAGAAGAAGATTCATCTCTTTTTGGTAAACGAAGAATTGACCTGGTTTGATCATATACATCCTAAATATCAATCTGACGGTTCCTATGTCGTTGAAGAAACATTTCCTTCCGCTGGCAAATACATTTTGTATGCCGATTTTAAGCCTAGTGGTAGTGCGTCCCAAGTAGAGCAATATTTACTTGAGGTGTCAGGTGATTCAAAAGAGAAACAAACTGCCAAGAAGGTTAAGGCAGAAGGTTCAAGTGGGCCATATTCGATTTCATTAATACCTGACGACGGTGTTTTTTATGCAAAAAGGGAAATTCATTTCGATGGTGTGATCAACCGGAATGGCAAGTCCTTTGATGCCAATGAACTCCAAAACTATCTAGGATCAAAAGGGCACTTGATAGCTGTGCATGAAGAAAGCAAAACGTTAGTGCACCTGCATTCGGAAATAGAAAATGAAAAATTTCATTTCCATGCAGTTTTTCCGGAGCCCGGATTGTATAGACTGTGGCTTCAGTTCCAGGCGGAAGGCAAGAAATACACAGTGGATTTTACGCTCTTGACAGAGCTGTATAAAGCGGATTAGCCTGTTGAATAAAATTTAAGTTGGCATGCCGCGTAAAACCAAAGTATAGAGACAAATACCCCAAACCAAAAAGACTTGAAAGAAGTCGCTTAGTTATAATTAAAGTTATTGAATTTAGTCAGCATCATTTTGTTGCATAGCATTCACGATATGATCCATACACCATGTTAGATAAGTTAATAAAGATCTCTCTTCAGAACCGACTTTTAGTTGTTTCCATAGCCTTCCTATTGATGATTTATGGAGCATTTTCTATTTCAAATTTGCCGGTTGACGTACTACCGGATTTAAACCGGCCACGTGTCACTATTTTTCTTGAAGCCAATGGTATGGCACCAGAAGAGATTGAAACACAAATCACGCTTCCTGTAGAGACGGCTTTAAATGGGGCACCGGGCGTAGAAACGGTGCGAAGTAGCTCGTCGATCGGGATCGGGATGGTTTTTGTTGAATTCGGTTGGGAAACGGATATTTATCGGGCAAGACAATTGGTCGCTGAAAAATTACAAACGATCACATTGCCAAACGGAATTGTACCTGTAATGGGCCCTATTAGTAGTGTGATGGGGCAGATAATGCTTATAGGTATTTCAGCAGACAGTACACCTTCCTCCGCGCTCCGCACAATGGCAGATTTTACTATTCGGAGAAGATTGATGAGCATCAAAGGGATCTCGCAAGTTATTCCTATTGGGGGCGATCAATTACAATACCAGGTGCTGGTCTCAAGTGCAAAGCTTAAGCAATTTAATTTGAGTATTGACGAAGTTGATCGGGCGCTTGTGCTGACCAATCACAATAGCACGGGAGGGTTTTTTAATCAGTATGGATCGGAAGTATTGATTCGAAACGTTGGACGTGCATATTCGCTGGAGGATTTAAAAAATACCGTGGTTTCCAATCGGGATGGGTTGCCGGTGCTGTTGTCGCAAGTTGCAGATGTGAAGTTTGGAGCAGCCGTAAGAAGAGGAGATGCCAGCGTAAATGGTTCTCCGGCCATTATTCTTACGATCGAAAAACAGCCCGGATTTAATACTGTCGATTTGACCAATGAAGTGGAAAAAGCATTGCAGGAATTACAGCCATCATTACCTCATGATGTGAAACTTAATCCACATATTTTCCAGCAAAAGGATTTTATTGAGACGGCTTTAACAAATGTAGAACATGCCTTGCGCGATGGATTTATCCTGGTGGTGATCGTACTCTTTTTGTTTCTCCTTAATTTCCGTACGACCCTCATCACGCTAACGGCCATCCCCTTATCGCTGGTCATTACAGCCATTGTTTTTAAGTTTTTTGGTTTTAGTATTAATACCTTGACATTAGGTGGGTTGGCTATTGCTATTGGTGAATTGGTAGATGATGCGATTGTAGACGTAGAGAATGTTTTTCGGCGCCTCAAAGAGAATAAAGCGGCTGAGCATCCTAAGCCTGTTTTGGAAGTTGTATACTATGCCAGTAGTGAAATCAGAAACTCCATTGTTTATGCGACAATAATTGTAGTGTTGGTTTTTATTCCTTTATTCTATATGCAAGGCATCGAAGGAAGAATATTCGCCCCGCTTGGTATAGCCTACATTACGTCAATTCTTGCTTCACTAGTTGTTTCCCTAACCCTCACACCTGTTTTATGCAGTTATTTATTGGCTTACGATAGTCCATCAACCACCGGCCACGAACCCCGCGAGAAACAGGGAATTTTATCCCGAATAAAATCTGCCTTTTCTATTGGTGCGCATCAACAGGATAGCCCATTGGTCAGATGGTTGAAGGCAAAGGATACCAAATTGCTGCATTGGGGAATGGATCGCCCTAAAGTGATTATTGGAATTTCGGCAGTATTAATACTCTCTTCTATCAGTGTTCTTCCTTTTTTTGGAACTGAGTTTTTACCTGCTTTTAATGAAGGATCATTTACCATAAATCTTTCTACACCTCCGGGTACGTCTCTGGAAGAGAGCAATAAGATTGGAACTATGGCAGAGGAATTAATGCTGGAGGTGCCCGAAGTTGAATATGTGAGCAGGAGGACCGGTAGAGCAGAATTAGACGAACACGTAGAACCTGTTTCTAATTCAGAAATTGATGTAAAACTTAGAAAAGATTCTGATCGGAACAGAGATGCTATTGTCGCTGATATTCGGCAGAAACTAGACGTCCTGAAAGGTGTAACGATTAATGTGGGGCAGCCCATCTCCCATCGACTCGACCACTTATTGTCAGGTGTCAGAGCACAAGTCGCCATTAAATTATTCGGAGATGATTTAGTAGACCTTAGAGCGAAAGCAAACGAAATCGCTTCTTTGATTAAACCTATTGATGGGGTAGTGGATGTTCAGGTGGAGCGTCAGGTGATGATCCCCCAGTTGTTAATAAAAATTGATAGAGAAGCGCTTCAGCGGTATGGGTTGCAAGCCGGAAAAGTGGCTAAGGATTTAGAGATATTTTATAATGGGAAAGTGACAGGACAGATTCTGGATGGCGACAAGTCATTTGATATTCTATTGAGAACAAACGATGATGAGCGGTCCAATTTGGAAGGCATTAGGAATACCCTGATTGATGCGCCTGATGGCACATTAATTCCATTGCAACAAATCGCCAGCATTGAAAGCACATCATCGATCAACACTATTTCGCATGAGAATGCACAACGAAAGATTACGATAAGCTGTAATGTTCAGGACCGCGACCTTGGCAATACAGTGAAAGAAATTCAAAGTAAAATCAGTCAAGACATTATCCTGCCAGGGGGGTATTATGTGCAATATGGCGGACAGTTTCAAAGCCAACAATCTGCTTCTAAGCTCATGTTAATTCTGGGGTTGTTTTCCTTTGCAGGTATATTCCTTGTCTTGTTTTCTCATTTCAGGTCTTATCAAATTGTCGTGCAAATCATGCTTAATATTCCGTTGGCCCTGATTGGAAGTGTTGTCGCTGTCATCCTTACAGGAGGTGTTTTCTCTGTGGCGACCATGGTGGGGTTTATCACCTTGACGGGTATCGCATCGAGAAATGGGATTATGATGATTTCACATTACTTGCACTTAATGAAACATGAAGGAGAGACGTTTAGCAAACAAATGATTATTAGAGGTTCACTAGAGCGATTGGTTCCCGTATTAATGACTGCGTTAGTAGCGGCTTTAGCTTTAATTCCGCTCACCCTTGATCCACAGGCATCCGGTAAAGAAATTCTATATCCCGTGGCTACAGTAATTTTGGGTGGATTGGTGAGTAGTACATTATTAGATATGATTGTGACTCCGGTTGTGTTTTATAAGTTTGGGAAAAAGGCGATTAACCGCTATTTCGACAATCAAAAGGAAATTGTCCTTTAAGCACCTTCCAAAGTAGGTTTCGTTCTTTTGCCAAGAAAAGAAAAGCCCGATTGTAGTAACTTTTCCTTAAACAAAGCACCAGATATGCTCCATCAAATAGCATAAAGGCCTGGTGAAGAAATAAGTCGAAAAATTTTGGCAGGAAAGTATTTGCGTTCAGATGATTTTGAAATGATCATTTGCAACAATCCTTCTTAAAAAATTTTCGAAATGGCCTCCAGATTTTATTTAACATAAGAAAAGAGAAACGGGCAAGACTTTTAGAACTATCTGCAGTCATAGCGTATCTTGGTTGACAATGTTCCATAAAATGAAATAATATGAATGCAATATGCAAGGTCACAGTGTTTCTTTTGGTGTTTGGGATTTCTATCCCCAAGTCCAATAGTCAAAATATTGTTTCAGGACAAGTCTTGGATTTGCAGCTCATAGAGATTCAGCAGGCCCGTATTACACTCTTTAATTCAACTTTCGCCATATTTGAAGAAGAAAGAACAGATATAAATGGCCTTTTCGAATTTTCTGATGTACCTCCGGGAGACTATCTTCTGGGCATTGCTAAAAAGAGCAAGGAGTATATTGAACTAAGTATCACGGTTCCATTAACCGAAGCAATGAGTATAACGCTTGTT